>NZ_JBDIVO010000084.1:0-15013 GCF_039794385.1 Methylocaldum sp.
CTCCGAAATCCGGTTGGCCGGAAAACCACCCTCTTGGGCATGCTGCCGAATCATCTTCTCGTTGGGGGCGATATACACGCAATAGACTTTGTCGTCGGTGACATAGCTCTGCAGCCATTGGATTTGCGGCCCCAAGCGGTTCAACACGCTGCACGATTTCTGCGAAATGGCATGCAAATCCTGATCGGACAGTTTTCCCGCTCCAGGAATATCGCGTTCGATTAGATACTTGGGCATGTCAGCCTCCTCTCATTGAGAAAGTAAGCAAAAGTCGTCAAAAAACCGTCGGCACTTCGGAGCCGCGTGATGGCCGCTACGAAGTACATCACATCAGCGACGCTGAAATTCCGCGAAAATCTCCGCCGGCTTTGCTTCGGCCACGCTCTTATACAGCGAGTAAGCGCCAAAACGCATCTGGTGCGGGCGTCCGAGCTTTTCCTTGTAGAAGTCGATAGCGAACTGCTCTTTCAACTCCTTGCCGTCCCAGTGATAGAGCTTCAGGAACTGCTCATTGTCCTTGCCCTTCTTGTCCCAGTTGGCAAGCAGCGACGAAGTGTAGTAAAGCCGCTTCCCGTCCCAGCTCGACGACACCATATTGACTTGCGCGCCGATGTGCTTCTCGTAGATTTGCACCGGTTTGTGCGGATTCGAGATGTCGAATGCCCGGGTGTTGCCGTCCATGAAGGTATTCACCCAAAGCCGCTTGTCGTCGTTGGAGATCGAAATATCGACGGGCAACGGCACCTTCGAGGGATCGCCGATATCCGCGACTTCCTTGGCTTGCCACTCGCCCTTGTCATCTTCGTAGATCAGCCAGATCTTGGAGGTGAGTGCCGTCGTGGTGAAGCAGTAGTTGTGGTTTTCTTCCCAGGCGCAACGCACTTCCAGGGGCGAACCCGGTACGTCGAACACCTTCTTAGGCTTGCGGCTGTGAAGATCCCAGACGACCACCGTATTGCCGAAATGCTTCATCGCCTCCTTGTCGGACAGCATCTTGCCGAAGTCCATCATGTAGTTGTTCCATCCGGTGAAGGACGAGGAAACCAGCACGTTGCGCCTCGGCAGCGCACGCACGTCGTAGTTGTAGCCGTCGGCATACTTGCCCGTCTTCACGGCACCACGCAGATCGCTGTCGGTGGGCACCCAGTGAGTCGCCACGTAATCGCCCTGGTTGGTGTATTCCACCATCGCCGTCCGTCCGCCGTGATCCTTGTTGTTCGAGAGCCCCGTGATCAGCATCCGTCCCGGCAAAGCGTAAAACGAGTGAGGCCCGACCACGCCGCCGCTTTTCGCGACGAAATCGGTAATCGTTTTATGCAGCTTGGGCTTGGCTGGATCGCTATGGACGTCGAAGATGAAAATCTTGCTGGTGTCCAACCCGCCAGCCCAGAGATAATTCCGGTCGTCGGTAAAATCGGAATGGTGCGCTTCGTTACGTCCGCCAACAGAGAGACTGTCCACTACCTTCCCGTATTTGGGCGACTTCGGATTGATGTCCACGGTCACCAGCTTGTCCTGCTCGTCGCCGACACCCGTCGCACCCAGGGTCCAAACGTATACGTAATCTTCCTGCCCCGTGATTTTCGCCATATAAGGCGACAGACAGGTCTCATCCGCCTGGACGGGGGACATGCCGATTCCAGCCAAAACCAGTCCGGATGCCAATCCCAGCGTCATGCCCCGAACCGCCCGAACCAGATTCTTTTCTCTTATCCGTTGCTTTTTCATCGCATAACCTCTTGGTTTTTAGTCACTCTTGGGTTTGAAATAGTCGTCGAGCAAATGGCTCAAGCAGACCTCCAACGGACGTACGGATTGCTCGACTTTCATTCGCAGCAAAGCGCCTTGCAGGCCATCAGCAAGCAAGTCCGCCATCAATTCGGCCGACAGATCGGCGCGTATCGTTCCTTCCGCCTGGGCGCGAGCTAAACCTTCCGTGTACTTATCCCTGTAACGATGAAAGGCATCCCGGAGAGCGGCCATACAGGTCTCGTTGGTATCTCCGATCTCGCCGATCAGGTTGCCCAGTAAACATCCTCCTTTGAACTGTCTCCGCTCCAATTCTGCGATCAAATCGCAGAAATAACGTTTCATCGCGGACAGCGCATCCAACTCCGGCCGACTCAGGTAATCGCCCAATTGTCGAATGAATGGCTCTATGTAGTGCTGGACCACTTCCGCCCCGAACTCCTCCTTGCTAGAGAAGTAGTTGTAAAACGATCCCTTCGGAACCTGAACGCTGGACAGCAAGTCCTGTAGACCGGTGCCGTGATAGCCATGCTCCATGAGCATGGCAACACCCTGGTCCAAAAGCTTTTCGCGAGTAATCTGTTTGTTGCCGATTCGAGCCATGTGGCGACTATACGACCGGTCGTCTACTTATGCAATAAAAATTATTACAAGGAAGAAATCCGGGAGGCGCCCGGTGCCTCGATCGGAGGCAGCAGAGGCACATGGCAATTTGTCCGAAATTGAAGGATTCGAGCCGGATAGTGATACGGCGGCCGGTTAGCGCCCTTTCACTGGCACTTGCGACGGAAACCGCCTGGCACGGCGGTCAGGCCGAGAATGACTGGCGTGAAGTTTCTCCGCGGCGCCTCGACCCATCCGGCCCGTAGGTCGCATCCGCCGACGAAGCGCCGTAGAGAAAATTCAAACTGGAATCGATATGACGCTGCAAGAGCGCGATATAAGTGCCGTTAAGCTCATTCTGCTTTCTGCAAGCCGAACCGAGGCGCACGATTTCCCGCCATTCGGCAAGGAGGGCTCTGGTCTGCGGCGACTCGGGATCGAGCCGATCAAGGAAGGCCGCAACGCCGCCTTCGTTGCCCTGAAAACCGCAAGCGCGGACGAGATGGTTCTGCCGAGCGGCCAAATCGTTGAGCAGGAATGCGAGTTTCTGTTTCTTCGAGGCGGTCAGTTCCAACGCCTCCGTGTCGCGCGCCGCTAGACTTCGCGCCTCCTCCTCAAGCAGCCTGGACATTTCGCCGAGTCCGTCCAGCGTTTGGCTGAAAAGGTCGTGAAGATCCTGGCCGTGCGCGATCATGAAAATTCAGGAAGCTTTTGTTCCATGGCGATCAGCTTTTCGGCCGCTCGCTGCGGGTTGATCTCGTAGTTTCCCGACTGAACCGCGCTGGCAATGCGGGTCACTCTCGCTTCGTCGACCGAGGGTTCGCTCAACAGACGTTGTTTGATCTCGGAGAGCCGAAGCGACATTTCGGGCGACACGCTGACACTGTAGGTCGATGAGGCATTGCCGCCGCCTGTACCTGCCGCGGTGCTCGATTTCTTTTGTAGTCCGCCGACGGAAAGACCGCTAACGCTGTTTTGAAGTTTGATTTCCATGACCGTATCCTCTCGGGAATTTCAATTCTTATCGGCCTCCCGACGGCGAACTTTAGCGCAAAACCACGTTTTTCTGTCCGGCGTTCAAAGCCGTATCAATACGAGGCCAGGACCTGCAACCGTACCTTCCACGATTCTCGCGGATTGGTCGTTGCGAACGCGAATACGCTGCCCCGCCTCCCCATCATTCAGAGCCTGTCCCGACATCTTGACGGCAAAATGACTGCTCTCCGCCTGAATAATGACCTTCTGTCCACGCCGAATCATTTTCGGCACAGATAACCATTCGGGGCTCAGTACCGCGCCGGCCGCCAAGGTGCGTTTGACGGGCCGATTGACGACCGGATCGAAAGAAGTGAAATAACTGCCGCGCAAGTTCGCGAGGTCTCGTTTTTCAAAGCCGAGATCCGCCTCGGTGAGAACTGAGCCTTGCCGGACGGCGTTTTTCAGAACGACGACTTCCCGATACGCTTTCACGTGAACCTTGTTGTACACGGTCCAAGAATGCGTTCCTTCGCAACGCACGCCGACGGAAAGAAAACCGCTTTCGCGCCGCCCTGGAAGAAAGAAGGCCTCCAGCGGCCGATCGCAAAGCGGCAATTGCAGACGACCGTCCAGCCTGACCGGGTCTGCCTGGAATTCCTGATTCCGCTGACGGAAATCCGACTCGATCAGGGCCATTATCGCAGCTGCTATCGATTCGTTGGTTTGCAGGCGGTCTGCCGCGAAAGCCGCGGGAATCGCCAGCGCGAGCAGAAGCAGGAATTTGAGTTTGGCACGCATAGATAACCTCCGATGATGGACCAAGACATGCATCTAATATGCCGCGCCGGACTCAAGCGGATCGCACACCTGCCGCTACACTTTAGTCACCGTCAATCTTCCCAGGAAATTCACAATGGCAAGCATACTCGAAGGCGTAGATCAAAGAACTAAGCTCGCGGGACATAACCGCCTCGAGCTGCTGCTCTTCAAACTCGGCGGCAACCAGCGCTTCGGTATTAACGTGTTCAAGGTGCAGGAGGTCATACAGTGCCCGCCCTTGACTCAGCTGCCGAAATCGAACCCGGTGATTTGTGGCGTCGCTCACTTGCGCGGCAAGACCATACCCATGATGGATCTCTCCATGGCAATTGGCGCGCGCCCGCAACCGCGCGACGGGAGTGGCTATGTCATCATTACCGAGTACAATCGATCCACCCAAGGATTCCTCGTCAGCACTGTCGATCGCATCATCAATATGGGATGGGAGCAGATTCAGCCGCCGCCGAAAGGCGCAGGCAAAGAAAGCTATTTAACCGCTGTAACGCAATACGAGAAGGAACTCATCGAAGTTATCGACGTTGAAAAAGTGATGAAGGAAGTCATGGGCGAGTGCGACCAGGTTTCGGACGGTGTGATCGAGGAGGACGCCAAGAACCTTGAGCAGCATGTACTCGTCGTGGATGATTCATTTGTGGCCCGCAATCAAATTCTGCGTGTTTTGAACCAACTCGAAGTGGAGAGCACAATTGCCAAAGATGGTCAGGAGGCGTTGGAAATCCTCGAACATTGGATATCGGAAGGAAAGAATTTGAACGAGTACTTGGCGATGATCATTTCCGACGTGGAGATGCCTCGAATGGACGGCTATACGCTCACGACCAAGGTACGCAAAGACCCTGCTATGAAGGAAGTATACGTATTGCTCCATACCTCCCTGAGCGGAGTTTTCAATCAGGCGATGGTTGAAAAAGTCGGCGCCAACAAATTCCTCGCCAAATACGATCCGGACGATCTTGCTCGGGTCGTACAGCAACGCCTCAAAGACCATATCGCCGCGCAAGCGACAACAGGGCGCAGGGACTTCTGAACTGGCTATATCGGGCAAAACGCAAGCGCCGTCCATCGGCGTGTCGATTGGAGTATTCATGAATTCGGACTTGAATCCCGAAGCGTTCGCGGTGTTCCAGAAATTTCTCGTGGACGCCTGCGGGATATTGCTCAGCGACAACAAGCAATACCTGGTGAAGAATCGTTTGACCGGCCTGCTAAAAGAGAGTGATTATTCATCCATAGCGCAGTTGGTAACTGCGCTCCGAAGCGATGCTGTCTCCGCTAAGCTCAGAACCCGTATTATCGATGCCATGACCACGAATGAGACTTTTTGGTTTCGTGACAACACCCATTTCGAGGAACTTAGAAATGTTCTCTTGCCTGCCTGGGCAGCCAACAAAACCGGCGGCACCTTGAGAATTTGGTCCGCAGCCTGCTCTTCGGGACAGGAGCCTTATTCGATAGGCATCTGCGTCGAGGAATTTTTTCGTTACGGTTGGACCGGCATCAAAAGAAACGTACAGGTCATCGGGACCGATATTTCGGAATCGGTTTTGGCCGAAGCTTCTCAGGCCGTCTATAGCGAAATGGCCTTGCCGCGCGGACTGGATGAAAATCTGAGGTCACGCTACTTCGATCGCTATCAGGACAAGTGGAAACTTAAATCGGAGATCGTTGATCGGGTCCGATTCCAACAATTCAACCTGCTCAAGCCTTTCGCGGCGCTGGGCAGGTTTGATATCGTCTTTTGCCGTAACGTACTGATTTACTTCTCCGAAGAATTGAAGCGCGATATTTTGACGCGCATGGCCAAAGCGCTCAATCCAGGCGGCTATCTGTTCCTAAGCAGCACGGAATCCCTTCCCTCCGGACTCGATCTTTATGAAACCGTTCGCGGGGCCTCTTGTCGCTATTACCGTCTAAAGCCGGCCTTCTGACGCCACCCGGCAAATTTGCCGTCTCAAGTGGCGAAAAATTGCCGCCGTTTTTTTCCGCTCTCACGTCTTAATTTGCAAGCCTTTGTTTAAACAAAGGCTTTTTACGTGGCATACCTCGTGCTTAACGCTACATAGCTGGCAACGAGGATATGTTTATGACGATCAACTTCGACAATGCCCTCGGCATTCATCCCCTGGCACTGAAACTCCGCGACCGCCGTACCGAGTTGTTGGCCTCCAACCTGGCCAACGCCGACACGCCGAATTACAAGGCCCGCGATCTGGATTTCCGTTCGGTACTGCAAAGCGTCCACACGTCCCCTCTCAAGCTCGCGGCTACACAAGCCGGGCATGTGACTGCGACAGCGCCCGGATCGCGGGGAGAAGCCCTGTATCGGCTACCGTCGCAACCCAGTCTCGACGGCAATACGGTGGAAACCGAGCAGGAACAGATGCGTTTCGCCGAAAACGCGGTGCAATACCAGGCCACGCTCAACTTCTTGAGTGGCAAGATCGCCTCTCTGCGAACCGCCTTAACAGGAGAATAACCATGTCGTCGTTCAAAATCTTCGATATCGCCGGCTCCGGCATGACTGCGCAGTCGCTGCGGCTCAACCTGGTAGCCAGTAACTTATCCAATGCGGACAGCGTCAGCAGCAGCGTCGAACAGACTTATCGATCGCGACAGCCCGTATTTGCGGCACAGCTTCAGGAGGCCGTGGACAAGCGAAACACGCCGGTCGGCGTGCAGGTACTCGGCGTCGTCGAGAGTCAGACGCCCTTGCGCATGGAATATGCGCCGGACCACCCGATGGCCAACGACGAAGGCTATATCTTCAAGCCGAACGTCAACACCATCGAAGAACTGACCAATATGATGTCCGCGTCCCGCTCCTACCGGGACAACGTCGAAGTGGCGAATACCGCCAAGCAACTGATGCTTCAGACCCTGCGTCTCGGACAGATCTGAGGTGACCGATCATGAGCCTAGACATCAACACGCTCAAATCGCTTGGCCTGACCGAAACCGCGGCACCGACTCGGAAGCGCAACGAACTGGGGCAAGAAGATTTCTTCAAGCTGATGGTTACCCAGTTGACCAGTCAGAATCCTTTAAAGCCTCAGGACGGCGCCGAATTCGTCAATCAGCTGGCGCAGTTCAGCACCGTCACGGGAATCCAGCAATTGCAATCCTCGTTCGCCGACTTTGCGGCGTCCGCCAACAAGGAACAGGCCTTGATGGCCGCGAACCTGGTGGGACGATCCGCGCTGATCGCGTCCGATAAAGCGATTCTGGCCGCGAACGGCACGATCCAGGGCGAGTTGGCCGTGCCGTACGAGGCCTCGCAGGTCAATATTCGGATCATGGACAAGAACGGCAACTTGATCCGCACATTGGAACTCGGGCCTCAAACCGAAGGGCCGTTGTCGTTCGAGTGGGACGGAAAACTGGACGATGAATTGCACTTTGCCGATCCCGGACTTTACAGGATCAAAGCCGAGGCCGTTATCGCCGGCAAAACGACTGCGCTCGAAACCCAAATCGCCGCGCCCGTGGAAAGCGTAACCGTGGGCGGCTCGAAAGGCATGGAAGTCCAGCTCAGCGGTCTCGGACGTTACACCCTGGGCGATATCCGGGCTGTCCTTTAATGAACATCATAGTCATCTAGCGAGGTAAGACATGGCTTTTAACAGTGCCTTGAGCGGCCTGAATGCCGCATCCAATATGCTCTCGGTGACCGGCAACAACATTGCCAACGCCAATACGACCGGATTCAAGAAATCGCGCTCCGAATTCGCCGATGTCTATGCGAGTAGCTTGGGAGGCGTCTCGTCCATCACGCCAGGAGCCGGTGTCCGGGTCACCAATGTGGCGCAACAGTTCACCCAGGGCAACCTGGATTTCACCGAGAACAACCTCGATCTCGCGATCAGTGGCGAAGGCTTTTTCGTCATGGGGGACAACGTCAACAACATCAACGAACGGGTCTACACCCGCGCCGGTTCTTTTCACATGGACCGGGAAGGCTATGTGGTCAATCACCTCGGCCAGCCGCTGCTGGTTTATGCGCCGAACGGCGAAACAGTCGAGGAAGGCTTCAGTACCGGCGTATTCCAGACCCTGCAACTCGATTCTACGCAGGGCTTACCGAAAGCCACGAGCTCGATAGACATGAGCGTCAATCTGGATTCGCGCAAAACCACGCCCGCCACATCGCCTTTCGACCCGGCAGACCCCACCAGCTATACCCACGCAACATCGGTCACGACATACGACTCGCTTGGCAACACCCACATCGCGACCAGTTACTACGTCAAAGGCGCGGCGCTGAATGCCTGGGATCTATATGTCTATGTGGACGGGGTAGACATGCTGGACGACGCGGCCCCCAACTCGATTCCTCTGACATTCGACAACGACGGCAAGCTCGCCTCGGTCGACGGCAACCCGGCAACGACCCAATTCACGACCGACTTAGTGTCCATCAACCCCAGCGCCCAACCCATCCAGCTCACCATCGATCTGGCCGGTTCGACACAACTGGGCAGCGCGTTCAGCGTCGACACCTTGAACCAAGACGGTCTGACCATCGGCCGGCTCACCGGCGTGGACATCGACGACACCGGTGTCGTTTTTGCCCGTTTCAGCAACGGCGGCTCCAAACCGCTGGGCCAGGTGGCCATGGTCCGATTCCAAAACCCGCAAGGATTGTCCAAGCTCGGCGATACCACCTGGGGAGAAAGCGCCAACTCCGGGGTGCCGATCAATGGCGTAGCCGGCACCAGCAGTTTCGGTTCCATCAAGGCTGGCGCCCTCGAAGGAGCCAACGTGGACCTGGCCCAGCAGCTCGTCAATCTGATTATCGCCCAACAGGCGTATCAGGCGAACGCGCAGACCATTTCCACCGAAAACACGATCACCCAGACACTGCTCAACATTCGTTAACACCCGATAGCCAGGAACTCCGACCATGGACCGCAGCCTTTATGTCGCCATGAGCGGTGCCAAGCAGATTCTGCTGGCGCAGGCATCCAACGCCAATAATCTCGCAAATGCAAATACGCCGGGGTTTCGAGCGGATTTCGAGCAAATCCGCTCGATGCCGGTATTCGGAAACGGCTATCCGAGTCGGGTCTACGCCATGACCGAGCGCCCTGGCGTCGATTTGTCGACGGGCTCCCTGCAAACCACCGGGCGCGACCTCGACGTCGCGATCAACGGAGATGGCTGGCTGGCCGTGCAGGCCAAGGACGGCAGCGAAGCTTACACCCGGGCCGGAGACTTACATATTACGCCTGCAGGGCAGCTGGTCACCGGCAGCGGTCTGCCGGTGCTCGGCAACGCGGGCCCCATCGCCATTCCGCCCGCACAGAAGGTCGAAATCGGCTCAGACGGCACCATCAGCATCATTCCGCAGGGTGCCAACGCCACCGCCCTGGCGATTCTCGACCGAATCAAACTGGTCAAACCCGAAAAATCGCAGCTTGAAAAAGGCGAGGATGGCCTGATGCGAATCAAGGACGGTACTCCCGTAGAAGCCACCAACGAGGTTCAACTGGTAACCGGATCACTGGAGGGCAGCAACGTCAGCACCGTGGAAGAAATGGTGCAAATGATCGAACTGGCGCGTGAGTTCGAATACCAGATCAAGATGATGAAGACCGTCGAAGACGACGGCAATGCCAGCGCCGAGCTCATGCGGATCGGCTAAAAGACACTCCAAGAGGTTCACGACCATGACCACCCCTTCCCTTTGGATCGCCAAGACCGGCCTGGATGCGCAGCAAACCCATATGTCGGTGATTTCGCACAACCTGGCCAACGTCAACACCACCGGCTTCAAAAAGGAGCGAGCTTTGTTCGAAGACCTGCTGTACCAAAACGTCAGGCAGGTAGGCGCTCAGTCCACGCAAAACACGACTCTGCCTTCCGGCCTGCAATTGGGCACCGGCGTAAGGACGGTCGCCACGGAAAAGATTCATACTCAAGGCAACATCCAACAGACTGGAAATTCCCTCGATATCGCCATCAACGGCCGGGGCTTCCTCCAGATCCTGATGCCGAACGGCGATCTCGCCTACACCCGGGACGGGTCCTTCAAGCTCGACTCCAATGGACAAATCGTTACCAACGGCGGCAACCCCTTGGAACCGGCCATGACCGTGCCCCAGGGCGCCCTGAGCGTCACTATCGGCAACGACGGTACGGTATCCGTGCTCGAACCGGGAAACCCCACCCCCAACGTCATCGGCGAAATCCAGCTGGCGGACTTTATCAACCCGACGGGATTGGAACCAATCGGTGAAAACCTGTACCGGGAGTCGGTTTCGAGCGGTGCTCCGATCGTCGGCGTACCGGGAGAAGACGGTATCGGAAAGCTCGTCCAGGGCTCTTTGGAAACCTCGAACGTGAACGTGGTGGAAGAACTGGTCAATATGATCGAAACCCAACGCGCTTACGAAATGAACTCCAAAGCGATCGCAACCACGGACGAGATGCTCGGGTTCGCCACCAATACTCTCTGATTGATCCGATGAAATACGCGGCTTTCTTTCTCATCCTGCTGACCTTGAACGGCTGTGCCTCCATCCTCAATCCGCCGCCGCGCCGGGATCCCGCCTACGCGCCGGCCCGTCCCGAGGACATGACGCCGCCCATGCAGAATCCCGGCGCAATTTTCCAGTCCGGCTACGACATGCGGTTGTTCGAGGATCATAAAGCGCGCCGGGTAGGTGACACCCTTACCATTAAGCTGGTCGAACGGACGAATGCCCAGAAAGACGCGGACACCAAGGCTGACCGTTCGGCAACCACCCAGGTAAAGGCACCCATGCTGATGGGGCAGGAAGCGGCTGAAATCCTCGGCTACAACGTATCCAGCAGTCTGGAATCGACCCACAAATTCGAAGGAAAAGGCGAAAGTAATCAGAGCAATCTCTTGACGGGAAACATCAGCGTGACCGTGGTGGAAGTCCTGCCCAACGGCAATCTTCGGGTACGAGGCGAAAAACGGGTCGGCCTGAACCAAGGCAACGAATACATCAAGCTCTCGGGGCTGGTGCGTCCGGTCGATATCGACACCACCAATAGCGTGGATTCCACCAAGGTCGCCGACGCGACCTTCATTTACAATGGAGAGGGCGTAGTGGCGGACGTCAACCGCATGGGCTGGCTGCAACGTTTTTTCACCAGCATACTGTTCCCGTTCTGATCGACTGAGGTAAGACCATGGCTAGGTTCGCTCTGCACTCAGTCATAAAAATCGGTCTTCTCGGCTTGGCGTTCTCACAATCCCCGGCGATGGCTGAACGGGTCAAGGATATCGCCTCGGTCGCCGGGGTCCGCAGCAACCAGCTGATCGGGTACGGGCTGGTCGTCGGTCTGAACCGCACTGGCGATAAGAACCGCTTCACCAGCCAAACCCTGCGCAACATGCTGCTCCAATTGGGCGTCACCGTGCCGCCGGGTATCGACCTGAAATCCAAAAATATCGCCGCCGTATCCGTACAAGCCGACCTTCCGGCATTTGCAAAGCCCGGCCAAACGATAGATGTGAACGTTTCATCTTTGGGCGATGCCACCAGTCTCCGCGGCGGCAGCCTCTTGATGACGCCCCTCAGGGGCGCCGACGGCCAGATCTACGCGGTTGCCCAAGGCAATCTCGTCGTCGGCGGGTTAAGCGCTCAAGGCCTAGACGGCTCCAAGGTTACCGTCAACGTGCCCAGCGCCGGCCGGATTCCGAACGGAGCCACGGTCGAGCGCGAAGTTCCGACAGGATTCGCGCAAGGCAGCCATCTGATGCTCAACTTGCATACGCCCGATTTCACCACCGCCAACCAAGTGGCCGACATCATCAATCGAACTTACGGCGGAAGCGTGGCGCGCGCCTTGGACGCGGCGTCCGTTCAGGTCAGCGCACCCCATGATCCGGCTCAGCGGGTCTCGTTCACGTCGCTGATCGAAAATCTGGACGTGAGTCCGGGCGAAGCCCCTGCCAAGGTCATCGTCAATTCGCGTACCGGGACGGTAGTGATCAGCAGCCATGTCCGGGTTCAACCCGCCGCGGTGACCCACGGCAACCTCTCGGTGACCATCAGCGAAAAGCCCATCGTCAGCCAGCCTCCGGCCTTATCCGGAGGTTCGACCGCCATAGTGCCCCGCTCGGACGTAACCGTGAACGAGGAAGCGAATCGCATGTTCGTTTTCAATCCCGGCGTATCGCTGGATGAAATCGTGCAGGCGGTCAATCGCGTGGGCGCTGCACCGAGCGACCTCGTCGCCATTCTGGAAGCCCTGCGAAGCGCCGGAGCGTTGCGGGCCGAGCTGATCGTGATATAGGAGAACCGGCATGATAAAGCAGACTGGCATGGCCGATGTGTATACCGATTTCAACGGCACCGCCCGGCTCAGGAATCAGGCCAAGCATGATCCGAAAGCGGCGCTGAACGAGACCGCCCGGCAATTCGAGTCTCTGTTCATCCAGATGGCCTTGAAAAGCATGCGGGAGGCGGTCCCGAACGGCGGGCTCACGGACGGCAAGCAGTCGCAGATGTTCCGCGACATGTACGATCAGCAATTGGCGGTGGAACTCGGCAAGCGATCCAGTCTCGGCCTCTCCGATATGCTGGTTCGGCAACTGGGCGGCGAAAAGTCCTCCGATGAGGCGAAACCCGGCATGGGTCTGGACGATTACTGCGGCAACGCGTTAGTCAGGATCGATAAGGGATCTTCCGAGCATACAACAGCCGAAAATTCGAAATCGGATTATGGAGCTGGAGCTCGGATGACCGATAAAGCTCGCGTGCAACCTCGGTCCGCCCAGAGTGACTCCCGAACCGGAGCGTTCGCCAATCCCGAGGAATTCGTAAACGCGCTCTGGCCTCACGCTCAGGAAGCGGCCGCCGAGCTTGGCGTCGACCCCAAGCTGCTGCTGGCGCAGGCGGCTTTGGAAACGGGCTGGGGAAAATCCATGGCGGCACGAGGGAACGACGGACACAGCCATAATCTGTTCGGCATCAAGGCGGACCGGCACTGGAGCGGCCGTCATATGACCGCCCGCACCCTGGAATACGCCGACGGTATCGCCGTGCGTAATAGAGCAGCATTCCGCACCTACAACGATTACGCCGAGAGTTTTCGCGATTACGTGCAGTTCCTTAAGACCAACCCTCGTTACGCAACGGCCTTGGAGCATGCCGATAATCCACGGCAATTCATGGCTTCATTGCAAAAGGCCGGCTACGCCACGGATCCTTATTATGCACGCAAGGTTCTCTCCATATACGAGGAAAATCGTGCGCTTGAAAAGTTGCCCGTTGCCTGATCCGGTCTTCAGTTAGGACGATCGGTGCCGATAACAGGCGTAAGAACATTATCCATTCGAGTGGTTGAATCATGGCTGGCGGACTTCTTGGCATAGCGACATCCGGACTGATGGCGGCTCAGCGCGGATTGGCGACGACCGGACACAATATCGCCAACGTCAACACCGACGGCTACAGCCGCCAAAGAACGGAACAAGTCGAGCGCTTGCCTTCGTTTACCGGGGCGGGATTTGTGGGCAACGGCGTCGACGTTGCGTCCATTACCCGCTCCTACGACAGTTTTCTTAACGCTCAGCTCCGAAGCAGTCTCTCCGCGCATGGGGAATTGGAGACGTATCACGACATGGCTTCACAGGTCGACAACTTCATCGCCGATCCGGACGCCAGTCTGCCGCCCTCGCTCCAATCGTTCTTTAACTCGGTGCAGGACGTAGTCAACGACCCCACATCCATCGCCGCGAGACGCGTCATGCTGACCGAAGGCGAAACGCTGGTGCAGCGTCTTAATACGCTGAACGGCCGCATGGATGAGCTGCGCAGCCAAGTGAATCAGAGCCTGAGCACCAATATCGACGAGATCAACGGTCTGGCCAGAGGTATCGCCTCTTTGAACGAGCGCATTGTTGTTGCCTATAACCAAGCAGGCAAACCGCCCAATGATTTGCTCGATCAGCGCGATCTGTTGACCGAACAGTTGGCGCAGAAAGTAGGCACCAGCTTGTTCGAGCAAAAGGACGGCTCTTTGAACGTGTTTATAGGCAGCGGACAGGCACTGGTGATGGGCTCGACGGCAAACCAGCTCAGCTTGCAGAACTCGGCCTATGATCCCAATCAGAAAGACATTGCCATTACCGCCGGCGGCTCCGGCGCCGTTGTCGTGACCGCCGCTATCAGCGGCGGAGAAATCGGGGGATTGTTGCGCTTCGGCAGCGAGGTACTCGACCCGGCCCAAAACGCCCTGGGCCGTATCGCTGCGGGGCTCGCCGCAACATTCAACGCGCAGCACTCGCTCGGCTCCGACTTGAACGGAAGCGCCGGTGCCGATTTCTTCAGCGACGTTACAAACGCCGCAATCGGCCAGTATAGTTGGTTCGGCAGGCAAACGAATAGCGGCAACGCCATATTATCCGTCGCGTTCGACAACAGCGCTGGAAACGGTTCCTCCGATCTAACCGCAAGCGACTATCGCCTGGACTACGACGGCGCCAATTACACCCTCACGCGCCTGAGCGACAATACGCAATTCAACAATGCGACCGGTGCCTTTGCCATAGATGGCTTGGCTATCGGCATTGGCGGCGGTGCTGTAGCAGCCGGCGACAGCTTTCTCATTCGCCCGTTCCGCCGGGTAGCCGGCGATCTAAGCGTTTCGCTGACCGACCCCCGAGAAATTGCTGCAGCTGGGTCGCCTTTTGCAGGCCCCGGTGACAACACCAACGCCCGCGCCCTGGCTCAACTACAGACAATGCCCTCGCTTTTGGGCGGTAAAGCGAGTTACCAGGACGCTTATAACGAGATCGTGGGCGATGTGGGCACGCTGACCCACGCCGCCGACATCGACAGCACCGCTCAGAAACAATTGCTCGACC
>NZ_JBDIVO010000085.1:0-15005 GCF_039794385.1 Methylocaldum sp.
GATCGGTTTGCCCGAGCTGATCGCCGACGATCTCGAAAGTTACTACGACCTGGCGTTCGATCTGGCTACCCGCCCGGAGCATCTATCCCGAATCAAACACAAACTTGCCGCGAATCGGCTTAGCGCGCCGCTGTTCGATATCCGGGCTTATACGGGCCATCTGGAAGGCTTGTTCGAAGCGATGTGGCAGCGGTATCGCGATGGCGAGACGCCGGCGCTCATAGGGGAGACAACCGATTGGCATGGCTGGTCATTCCGGCCTCACGGAGAGACGACGCCGTCGGAATGCGAAAGGGCGTGAAGCTCACGCAATATTCCACTTAAATTTCTCAAGAAGTATGTTCATGAAAAAGCAAGAGAAAACCTATCTTCAGTCTTCCAAGTACCGATGTCCTTTGTGCAAGCAAATGGTTTTGTCATCCGACTACCTATTCTTGCGTCGGCGGTCCGCAAGCGGTGTCTGGACCATCGTCGAGTGTTGCCGGAAGTGCAAGGATTCCGGTTGTTAGGAGGTTTCGGCATCTGAAACGGGGCGGCGTGAAACGGATCAGGCTTTTATCGTTTGCCTTACGGTTCTTTTGTGTCGGTGGGCGTCGGTCTTTCGCTTAAGGAAAACTAAAGCAAATGACCAAGGCCCGATGCCTCCGCTGTCCCTCTTCAATGCTTTTCGCCGGGTACGCGATAACGTCGATTTTCCGGCTTTCGGATTCTTTTCTGAAGCGACAAAATAAGCTCGGAGACAGTCGCAGACTGTCCGAGGGGGCTGATTCACGAGGCTTTCCGATTTTCGCTTCATGCGGCGGTACATGGGACACGTCGATTTGACACCCTTTTGGATATCCCGCTCTATGTCCTGCTCGGATCGGCAATGATGCGCAAAGACTTTGTCGGCTGAATCGGCGGATTGCACGCAACCGGTGGGTTGTAGACTGGCTGGAGTCGGCCAATCTGAGCCCAGGACATGAAACGTCGCACTCCCGTAGAATCTACCGCGGACCCCATTGGCATCGAATGGAAACTTGTCTTGCAATCGCGGCGCACGCACGATATTCGCGGCGCCCTGTTTGGGGCTATTATTTTGGTTAATCCGGGGCAGGGTTTCCTTAGCGCGGCGACAAGCCGCGTGAGCCAAGGTCGGGCCTGTACCGGCCTTGGCGGCGGCCCGTAAATACCAGGAGGGTATTTACGGGCCTGATTGATAAATTCTTGGCGGGCGGGAGGACCTTTAGCTTATATGAGCCAACGCAGCGGCGCACTGTTCAGGATCACCGTTTGGAGCACGGCCGGGGCATTGCTGGCGCTCACTGCCATTTACATCTTCCAGGAAATCAAGACATCGGATTTCCAATCACGCTATCTCTCTTCGATCGACGAGCATCTGCGCTTCCAGGTGGAGCCGGGAGGTAGCGCCGCCATCCGCTATCCGAGCGCCGGGCCCTACGATGAACGGCTCGGGTACACGGCCCTTCCGAGCTTTCAGCAGCGTCTCCGGAACCTCGGCTTCTCCATAACCGCGCAGGCACGGTTTTCGCCGGAATTGCTGCGTGTGGTCGACAAGGGCTTTTATGCCACCTATTTCGAGAAGATCCAGGCCGGTCTCACGATCTTCGATCGCGATAGCGAAGTCCTGTTCAGTAAAACCTACCCCACCCGAATTTATCCCGATTTCGACGCCATACCGCCATTGGTGATCAAAACCTTACTCTTCATCGAGAACCGGGAATTGCTCGATGACCGTTATCCGCACCTCAATCCTGCGATCGAGTGGGACCGCTTCGCGCGTGCGACCATGGAGCTGATCGCACGCAAGCTCGGAGCCGACATCAACGTGGCCGGCGGCAGCACACTCGCCACCCAGATGGAGAAATACCGCCATTCCCCCGGCGGCCGCACGGACAACCCCATGGAAAAGCTGCGGCAGATGAGCAGCGCCTCGCTGCGCGCTTACCTCTTAGGCCCCGACACCCGGAAGGCACGGCGCGGCATCGTTCAGGCCTACCTGAATTCCATGCCGCTCGCCGCCGTACCGGATTCCGGCGAAGTGCACGGACTCGGCGATGGTTTGCAGGCATGGTTCGGATCGGATTTTGCTGCGGTGAACCAGTTACTCGGCGCCGCGAACCTGTCCACCGGCGAGGGGATCACCGCGGAACAGGCGCTGGCCTATCGCCAGGTGTTGTGCCTCCTGCTGGCGCAACGTCGCCCCGCGTATTATCTCCTGGCAGGGCGTGCCGACCTGGAGAACCTGGCCGACAGCCATCTGCGCGTGCTGGCCGCGCAGGGGGTCATCCCAACGGCGCTGCGCGATGCCGCGCTGAGCGTGTCAGGCGCTACGAGCGTCCAGGCCAATCTGACGCCCGCGGCACCCCTCATCGATCGGAAGACCGAAAGCGTATTGCGCGCCCGGCTTGCCACCGCCTTGGGTGTGAGCCGGATCTACGACCTTGACCGGCTCGATCTGACCGCCCGCTCGACCATCGATTACGACATTCAGCAGGCGGTAGCCCAGGCTTTGCGCAGATTGCGCGAGCCCGAGCAGGCGCGTGCCGCAGGGGTTTTGGGTTTTCGGCTCCTCAGCACCGACAGTGATTTTGGCGAGATCGTTTACAGCTTCGTTCTGTACGAGCGCAGCAGCCAAGGAAACCTGTTGCGGGTGCAGGCCGACAACAACGAGCAGCCGCTCGATGTGAACGAGGGCATCCGGCTGGACCTCGGTTCGACCGCCAAGCTGCGCACCCTGGTGCATTACCTGGAAATCATCGCGGAACTTTATGACCAGTATGCCGGCCAACCGAGCGAGACCCTGCGCCGGGCCGAGATTCACCCGCGCGATCATCTGTCGCGGTGGGTTGTCGATCAGCTTCTTGCGAACCGCAAGATCGGGTTATCAGCCATGCTCGAGGCGGCGCTGGAGCGCCGCTACTCGGCCAGCCCGGGAGAGGCTTTTTTTACCGGCGGCGGGCTACACACTTTCGCCAATTTCAATAAGGACGATAATTCCAAGATTATGTCCCTGCGCGTGGCACTGCAGGAATCGGTGAACTTGGTCTTCATCCGGCTCATGCGCGACGTGGTCTACTACCACCTGTATAAGCCCGATGGCGTGGCACGCTGGATGGACGCGAAGGACAGCGAAAAGCGGCAGCAGTATCTGGAGCGCTTCGCGGACCAGGAAGGGAAAGCGTATCTGCGCCGCTTTTATGCCAAGTACCGGAACAAAACCCCTCAGGAAGCCCTGGATATCCTAACCGGGAGCGTGCACCCCGTTCCCAAGCGGCTGGCCACCGTATATCGCTCGGTCTACCCGCGTCGCGACGTTGCCGCTCTTCGGGATTATTTGCAGGCGCACCACGTGGGCCAAGGCCTATCCGCCGAAGACATCACGGACCTTTACGAAAAATACTCCACGGAGCGCTTCGACCTGCAGGATCGCGGGTATATCGCGCGTATCCATCCCCTTGAGCTTTGGTTGGTGAGCTATCTGGTCGAGCATCCGAACGCCACCCTTGGCGAGGTCGTCGGCGCCAGCGCACAGGAGCGTCAACAGGTGTATCGCTGGCTATTCAAGACCAGCCGCCGTTACGCGCAAGACAAGCGCATTCGCACCTTGCTGGAGAACGAGGCTTTTGCCCAAATCCACCGGGCGTGGAAACGGCTCGGTTACCCGTTCGGGGCTCTGACGCCTTCCTATGCCAGCTCCATCGGCGCCTCGGGAGACCGTCCGGCCGCACTCGCCGAATTGATGGGCATCCTGTTGAACGACGGCGTGCGCCTCCCGATGGTACGCTTCGACGCCTTCCACTTCGCAGCGGATACGCCTTACGAGACACTCATGCAGCTGACGCAGGCACAAGGCCGACGGGTGTTGTCGCCGGAGGTGGCGGCGGCTGCGCGCAGCGCCCTGATCGATGTCGTCGAGCGCGGCACTGCGATACGGGTCAAAGGCGTGTACAAGGGCCCCACGGGTACGCCCCTCGTCATGGCCGGCAAAACCGGGACGGGGGATCATCAACGCGAGATTTTCGGACCCGGCGGACGGCTGATCGCAACACAGGTCATCAGTCGTACGGCGACATTTGCCTTCATGCTGGGTGATCGCCACTTCGGAACAGTGACTGCGTACGTGACCGGACCCGCCGCCGCGCGTTATCGCTTCACGAGCGCCTTGCCGGTGCAAGTGCTCAAATCCCTCGAGCCAACGCTGACGCCGCTGATCGCGCGTGCCTATTCCGAGCCGCCGGAGTCTCGTCCTCACACTGTCACTGCCGCCACCGCCAAAGGCTTCGAGCCGGCGCCGACGACACAGCGATAGACCGTTTCCCCGAGGCTTTGGCTATACGGTTCCGAGCAGCACTTTAGAAGAACGAGCGTCCGCTCACGGCCGCCAGTCCGCGAACCAGCCACCGGTAGCGCCGGACGGCTGTCCAGTCGTCCCGCTCAAGGTGATCGTTCGGTCCGAAAGCGACGATTATCCGTCCTTCTTCGTCGCGGCTAGGGCGGCCCTCATCGTCGCGCGCGATGCGGTATTCGTAGGCGGTCGGCGGGCCCGCGGCGATAAGTTGTCGTCCCGTTTCCAGCAGTTTTTCGGCGAACCGGGCAGACCATACGGCGGCAACCAGTTCGCTGTTGAGGGCCATGCTGAGGGGGTCGAGGTTGTAAGTCCCCAACAGGCCGAGCTGATCGTCGATCACGGCGAACTTGCCGTGCAGATTATGGCGGTCCCCGGCGACGAACAGCCGCAGCGTCGGAACCCGCGCCAGGAGTTTCGGCCATTGCTCGAGGAAAAACGCCTGGCTGAGGGGATTATCGCTGGACACGGGGCTGTTGGTGAGTACCGTGATTTCTACGCCGCGCCGAGCCGCATCTTCCAATACACTTACGGCTTGCTCCGAAAGCACCAAATACGGGTTGGCGACGAAAATCGATTTCTTGGCGCCGCGCACCAGCCGGCCAAGGCTGACTGTAATGGGATCGTCGGTTCTGATCAGGCGAGTGCGGCTGTCGAGAAAACGAACGGGCGCCTGCACCGATTCAGGGGCCGGTCTGGCCAGAGCGCCGTGGAGCATGGGACGAGCCTGAAGCTCGTCGATCCAGGGCAACCGGCGATCGCGAATCCGGGCTGACACGGCTTCGGGTATGGGTTCGCCCCGCAGCCAGTAATCCATAGCCTGGTAGGCGAGCAGCAAGTCACTGGTCGAATCGAGCAAGTCCACTGTTTCGCGGGTGACAGCATGAGCCTCTCCACCGTCGTATTGCGATTCGAACACGGCTTCGAGCACGGCTCCGGCCTCTCGTCCGGTCAATACCGCGTCCGCATCGCGAAACGCCTTGGGATCGAAGTTCAGGTCGGCAAAATACTCGGTCGCGATGTTCCGTCCTCCGATCAGGCCGTGAACGCCGTCCGCCAGGAGAATCTTGTCGTGGTCGCTGGCAACGATTGCCGCGGGATTCAGGGTGAGAAAGGCATCCTGGAAGCGATAGCGCAGCGGGCGGTACAGCTTTACGGTGACATTGGCCGTCTGTACCACTGTATCGAGGTAATCGTTCCCCTGGACGTCGCGCGACATCGTGGTGCCTATGGCGTCGAGCAGCACCCGGACCGTCAGACCCTGACCGGCCTTGTGGACGAGATGGCCGAGAAAAGCGATGCCGAAGACATCCTGTTCCAGAATGAAATAGCTGATGTCGAGACGCTTTCGGGCGTTAGCCAACAGGCGCCAACGTTCGACCCAGGCCATCACGTTATCGTCCAACAGGGTCACCTGGGACACGGCGGCGCCCTCGGCGGGCAAGGATTCGAAGATTTCGCGCATTGATCGATCCTCATCGTCGGGTCTCCCGGCATCCGTCGATGTAACGAGCGGATCGGGGAACTGGACGTCGAGCAGCAGATGACCGACCAGCCAGATCGCTATCACGCCGGCCAGAACAATTAAAACGAGGCGGCCGAATCGATGGGTTCGGCGTCCATATCGATTCATGGTCATCCTTGCATTTTGCAGCGTATACCTCGTTGTTCCAATGAAACGGCGAAAAGGCGGGTTACGCGGGTACGCTAACCCGCCCTACCATCGTACTTCGAATGGCAAACGGGCGTTTAGCATATTATTAACCCGGCCTATAAATATAGGCCGGGTTAATCCGGGGCAGGGATGCCCCGGCGCGGCGACAAGCCGCGTGAGCCCAGGCCGGGCGTGTACCGGCCTGGGCGGCGGCCCGAAATACCAGGAGGGTATTTACGGGCCTGATTAATAGGATGCGCTGCACGAAGGGACAAATCGGCAGGGCAAGACGCAACGCGACGAGGCCGATTTACTCGTCTCATCCATGAGACTCGCCCTTCGGGCCGTGCTTCCCACGTTCCAGTTCGCTCCCGGCGAACTGGTGCACGGTAAGTCCGCCCGTAGGGTGCCGGACAGGGATTGTCCGGCATGAGCCGCATCGATCGCGAACTTTTCGACATCCTCAAACCGGGGAGAAGGCAGACGATGCAACAACTTAGCCCCCGTCCTGAGGAGTATCCTTTGATCCTCCGCCGATGCCCGAGAGGATACTCACGAACCCGGTGTTCGTTTTCAGCCATTCGAGAACGCGGTGCTTGTCCGGAATGCGCTTCGGGACGTCGCAGTCGACGAGACGTGCCAGTTGGTGCTGACGCACGGCATCGTGCCAGCGGATGAAGGCGGACTTCGCTTCGGGCGTCAGCCAGCCGTAGGTGACCGACAGTCCGCGGTGATCGGATTCGTCGGCGCCGATCACCTGAACGGCTTGAGGTATCAGATCGGGTGTGGCGAACGATCCGTCCAGAGGCCATACCGGAGCAAGGGCCGGGAAGGTTGCCCAACCCGAAAAATCGTTGACGCCCTCGCGCGCTGCGACGACAACCCGCGCATCCGCGAGGTCGCCGCTGGTCAACACGTCGTGAGTGCGGTCGGCGGCGAAGTGAGGACGTTGGTATGTCAGGGCGGTCGGAACCGTGTTCATGTCGCCGAGGAGAATCGAAGTCCGGCCGGACTCGACGAACCGCTGCAGGAGATCGGCCGCCTGCGCTTCCCGGCGCGCGGGGTTGAAGGCCTCGAGGTGGGTAACCAGGAAGTCCACCGGCTGGCCGAAGAACCGAATGCGTAGGTGAAGCGCTCCGCGCGGCTCGTTCAAGATCCGGTCCAGAGCGCTCACCGGGAAAGCCGAGGCATAACTCGTCTTTTGCGTCTTTTCCAGAATCCGGGCATCCACGGCAAGCGCCGAGTGCCGGAACAGTACGGCGTTGCCGAAGCGGACCTCCAGGCCGGGTGTATCCCGGCGCCAGGTTTCGCCGCGTGCCACCGCGTAGGCATGGCCGGTGCGACGCTCGAGTTCGTCCGCCAGAAATGCGGCTTGATCGATCCAGCCGCTACGGCGCGAGCCGAAGTCCACTTCGTTAAGCGCGACGACGTCTATGGGCATTTCCGGTGATGCTCCCGCGATCCGGTCGGCAATGCCGGTGAGATTGCGTTCGACCTCCCGGCGGTCGGCAAAAACGCGCCAGCGAGGCCCGAGTCCGGAATGGAGGTTATACGTGACGACCCGGAGTTCAGGGAGGTCGCTACGGGTTTCCAGTTGCGGAAACGGGGCGGCATGCTCCCAGTCGGTCGACGGGACCGTGCAGGAAGACGGTGCGTCCGGACGCCCGAGTGTGCTGGCCAACTGATAGCCGTCCCAGAAATCGGTCAAGGTCGTCATGGTCAAAGCGCCGGACACGGCGGTCAATAGAGCGATTCGAAGAAGTCGGAACACGTATGGTTAGATAGCAAGAATGGACTGATTGCGCTGCCAGATCGCAGCATTCGACATCCGCGATGAACCGGGTATTCGGTCGATCATGCGGATTTATTCTTTGACATCGATGGCGGCCGTCCAGTGGGCAATGTTTTCGTGGGTCATTCGCCCCTTGGGTTGCAGGCGGGCGTCCTGGTAACCCCAGCGCATGATGTCGGTCAGATATTGTTCCCGTGAGAGCAGCGTACCCTGGCAGAGGCGCTCGGAAGGCGGTGCGCTGCGAAGCTCGTCGGCCAAAAGGGCCAGCAGCCGCTGCATCACCCAATCGGGAATGCGGCTTCTTTCGGCCGGGTAGATGAAGCCGAAAAGAACGAGATGGCTGAGCAGTACCCGCCAGTGGGCGCCGAATCGGTCCATCAGCCTAGTCCAATTCAATCGGTCGGAACAGACACGGAGGATATGGGCGATGTCTGCGCCGTCGTAACGCTCCCGCTCCAGTACGAAGGATTTCGACCAGATGATTTCCTCTATCGGGCAAAGCAATACCGGCACGCCCAGTATGTCCCGTCGGGGGGCGTGCTCGAACCACGCTTCGTCGACGGCGCAAATGCCGTTTCCGGAACTGAAGATGATATCGATGAAGTATTCCCCGTAGTACGCCTTGGCGAGCCAGTGAGGATACGTGACGTCGGCTTGATAGCCCGCGCTTGCAAGAATTTCGATGATGCGATCCCGATCGTCGGGCCGCACGAAGATATCCAGATCCTTGGTGTGGCGCGAGATTCCGGTGTAGCACTCCAGTGCGTAGGCTCCTCCGACGAGAAACGGAACCCGGGCGTCGATTAAAAGCGTCAGCCCATGACAATAGAATGACCGCCCGGTCGGGTCGATCGGCGGTGGGCTGGTATCGGGCGCGGAAAACGGTGTGTCCATAAATATTGCTAGCCCTGTACGGGGTATGGTTTCTGGTTGAACGAGTGATGTTCCGTCTCGGCAGATGCTTCGACCGGAAGCTCGATCAGCCGGACCGGAGGTCGATCCGGAAAGGCGCGCCGCAGAAGCGGCAGGGCGACGTTGTAAACCGGAATATTGCCGCCGGTTTTTCCCGTGGGGTGTCCGCGATGGGCGTGCCCGTGAAACACCGCGGTTACCGAGTAACGATTCAAAGGTTCCTCGAGTCGGCTGGACCCCAGAAACGGATAGATTTCGACGGGTTCGCCCACAACCGTGGCTTTGACCGGAGCATAGTGAAGCAGGGCGATCCGATGCGGCATGCGCAATTTGGCGAGCGCCGACTCCAGCTTCAGTGATTCCTCCACGGTCTCGTGCACGAATCGCTTCAGCGTGCTTTCGCCCCATGGTTGCAGGGCATGCTCGCCGAAACCGCCGGCGAAGCCTTTGACACCGGCGAAGCCGATGCCATGCACTTCATGAGCGTCGCCATCGAGCAGGACGATTCCGGCATCGGAGAAAATATGCTGCACCTCGTGCACTTGGCCTGCTTCGTACTCGTGATTGCCGAGCACGCCGAGGATGGGAATCTTTACGCCGGCGGTCAGCTCCTTGACGAACAGCCGAGCCTCTTCCGCCCGTCCGTAGTCCACGATATCGCCGCAGAGCAACAAAATATCGGCGTTCTCGGAAACATAAGCACAAATGGTTTGAAGTATTCCCTGCGAGGACAGGGTGTAGTGAATATCGCCGACGGCCGCAATGCGGACCGTTTGTCTGTTCGAGGGCATGGCTGCTTATAGGTCTTGATTGCCGGAAGCCGGTGTCAATAAACCAAAGACAGCGATGCAGGGCAAAAGTGCCCACGCGAAGCAGGTTTGGCCCGCCTGATTTGGGAGGGGATTTCCGAGCTACTCGCCGGCGCAGGTCGGTAGGTCGGCAATCCTTTGCCGACGGATCTGCACGCCAACTCGTTTGTCGGGAAGGGATTCCCGACCTACTTGGCTAAGTCCTACTGCCGCGACGAATCGGCCGCGGCTGCGGCTTGTTCCGACGCAGGCGCTAAAGCGAGCGGTAGCTCGACGACGAACTCGCTGCCCTTGCCTGGACCGGCACTGAAAGCCTCTATGCGCCCGCCATGCAGTTCGACCAGGCGCCGAACCAAAGTGAGCCCGATGCCGAGGCCCCCTTGACTCCGGTCGAGAGAGCGCTCGCCCTGGATGAAGAGCTCGAAGACATGGGGCAATAGCTCGGGAGCGATGCCAAGGCCGGTGTCTCTGATACGGATGAGTGCCCGCTCTCCCTTGGCCTCGGTGCGGACCGAAATCGAGCCGCCTTCTTCGGTGTATTTCGCGGCGTTGTTCAAGAGATTGGCCACGACCTGGATCAGGCGGGTCGCATCCCCGACGATCAAGAGGGGTGCTGGTGCGACATCGACCGTTAGCCTGTGGCGCCGGGATTCGATCAAGGGCCGCGTCGCCTCGATCGCTCGCTCGACGACGGTATTGAGAGGTATGGGTTCCTTTCTCAGCGTCACCTTGCCCTGGGTGATGCGGGAAACGTCCAGCAAGTCGTCGACCAGGCGCGAGAGGTGAATGACCTGGCGGTCTATGATCTCCCTCGCACCCTGAAGCCTAGGCTCGTCGGCAGCGAGTTTTCGAATCAGCTGAGCGGCATTGCGTATCGGTGCCAGAGGATTGCGGAGCTCGTGGGCCAGCATGGCGAGAAACTCGTTTTTCCGTCGATCGGCATCGCGCAGCGCAGCCATGGCGCGGGCGCGCTCCCAAGCCATGGCGGTAAATAGGCAAAGCGTCCGCAGGAATTCGATTTCCTCCGGATCGAAATGCTCGCGCCGCGTACTCGCGAAGGAAAGCGTCCCGAGCGTACGGCCATCGCCCGCCATGAGCGGGTGGCAGGCATAGGCGCGCAAGCCCATGTTGCGAAGAAGGATGCTCTTGGGGTCGTTTTCGATGCGAGCGGTATCGGCGATCAGGGGAGTGCCCGTAGCGGCGACCGTGCCGCACATGGTGTCGCCGAGATCTAGCCTCTCCATGGCGGGAAGCAGCGCCTCGGAAATACCGTACGCAGCGATCAGGCGAAGGCTTCGGCCGTTCTCGTCAACCCGGTAGTTGAAACCTACGTCGGCATCGAGCAGGGCGTGTACTTTCTCGAAGACCATCCGGCTTAGTTCGACGTCGGTGGTTTGGCTGTCCAGCGCCGCACGGCTGATGGCCAGCAGCTCCGCCTGCCGTTCGTTATGGCGGCGCAAAGCCAATTCGGCCCTTTTGAGCTCGGTGATGTCTTGAGTGGTTCCGAATGCGCTCAGCACCTCACCCCGGTGGAATTCCAGCTCGGCTTTTTCGTGGACCCAGCGGATGTCCTTGCCGACCACGATGCGGTGTTCGATGTCGTAAGGCGTGCCACGGAGTGCCGCCTTCCATTGCCGGTCGACATATTTCCGATCGTCCGGATGGACGCAGCGGAGGAACGTCTGATAAGTCAGTGGCGTACCCTCGGGTATGCCGAAAATCCGATGGTTTTCGGCCGACCAGAGCAATTCGTTGCGCTGAACATTGAGCCGCCAGCTCCCGATCTTGCCGACCGCCTGGGCGCGGTTCAAATCGTGTTGGCTCCGCTGCAGCGCCTTTTCGGCCTCCTTGCGCACCGTGATGTCGTTGGCGATGCCGAGATAGCCGGTGATCGCCCCCTTTTCGTCGCGCATGACCGAAATCGAGACTTGGGCCGGAAACCGGCTGCCGTCCTTGCGGATCAGACTCCACTCCGTTTCGGTCGATCCGCAGGCTTCGATCAGCGTCGGCAAGAATTTGATGGACGATGTAGCGGGACGGCCTAGCGTATCGGCGAGCGCTTTCGCATGGGCCTCGAGCTCGGCGGGGTCATGAAAGATCGCCGGCGTCTCCTTGCCGACGAGTTCTTCGGCGGAATAGCCGAGCGCTTTCGCCGCGGCTTTGTTGATGGTCTGGATGATGCCTTGCCTATTGACCGAGACGATGCAGTAATTGGCCCCGTCCAGAATCGCCTGCTGCAATCGGAGCGTGTCGCGCAAGGTTGCCGTGCGTTCGTCGACTTCCTTCTCGAGATGATTGCGGGCATCCTGCAACGCCGCCAGCGCTTGCCGCCACTGGTTCGCCAGGGCACCCAGCACAAGTACCGATATCGAGAACAGCACGACCAGGGACTGTACCAGGAGAGCCTGGACGGAAATCTCGAACTGCGCTCCCGCGAAAGCGCCTTGCCCCAGTGCCGTGTATCGCGCGGCGATGATTCCCAGGACGAGAATCGCGAACGAAACGCCGGGAATGCCGAAACGCACGCCTATCCAAAGCAGGGGTGGCATGATGACGTAGGTGAACGGAATGCGGTCGGTGAAAACAGCGAAGGTCAGTCCCGCGACCGACGTCAGGGCGGCTAGCGCTTCGATCCGCCTAGCGGGCGGCAGCTTGCGCCAATACGAGCGGGTAGCCGGCAGTGCGAGGCAAAGAGGAGCCGTCACCATGATCCCGGCGATGTCGCCGGTCCACCATGTGAGCCAGGCCGCAGCGAACGGTTCGCGGTCGACCAAAGCGATCGGCGCAGTCCCCGCCGTGGCGGCTATGGTCGCACTCAGCAAGGCTCCCAGTATGGTCAGCGCCACCACATCCTGTACCGTTTCCAGGCGTAATGGCATGCCGACCGTGCGTCCCAATAGCCATGCGCCCGTCAACGCTTCCATGGTGTTGCCGAGAGAAAAAGCGGCGGCAATTGCATAAGGCTGGTCGAATACCCATAGATTGACGCCGAAATTGACTGCGAGCGCCGTCATAACGAACGCCGGCCAAAGGGTCCGAGGACGGGTAGCGAGCGTAGATAGGTAAAACCCGCTAGGCAGCCAAAACGCGACAAAGTGGTAAGGCTTCGGGGAGATCCAGTGGCTGAGCAGAGCCAGACCGAAAAAGCAGACCGCAAACCCGAGCAGCGATCGGAACGACGGCCACCGCAGGGATGTTTCACAGCCTGATGAAAACCTTTCGCTTTGCATACTTACAGTAGTGTCCATACAATTCGACCAGTTCCATGGCGGTTTCTCTCAGGTCTCGATCGTTTGGGCGCGTCCCTTTCATCCTACGGATACCTTACGGCTTGCGCAATCCGCTGCTTGCCGGAATCCGGCTAGAGCATTTTCCGATTCGGTGTCAGAGGGCCCGATAGTAGGTCGGCAACCCCTTCCCAATCGCAAACGGGCCTTTAATCGGCCCCTTCCAATCGCAAACGGTCGCTTTAGTCGCGACCCTTCCAATCGCAAACGGTCATCCGGGGAGCGCCCGAATGACCCTTCCAATCGCAAACGGCCGTCCTGGGAGCGCCAGGACGCCCCTTCCGGCAAAATCCCTTGCCGAGCCGATAAGTCGGCAAGGGATTGCCGACCTACGTTCTTCCCGCCCGACACGAAGCCGTACACCGGGATGAAAAACGCTCTAGCCTTTCGGTCGACATCGCCGGTACATTGCCGGTAGCATGGTTTCGGTCGAATTTCCGGAAACATAGACAACTATCGAGACTCGGACAGGAGGGTCATATGGCGAAGATTACGGTAAAGAAGCTTACCGAATCCACTTTCGAGGTGACAGTGGAGGCGCAGGCCACGACGACGCACACGGTTACCGTGGATCCGGGATATGCCGCCAGGTTGACGGACGGAAGAGCGCCGGTCGAGCGACTGGTAAGCCGCTCGTTCGATTTCTTGCTGGAGCGGGAGCCCAATACCAGCATCCTGCGTCGCTTCGACCTGCCGGTGATCGGCCATTATTTCCCGGAATACGAGCGGGCGATCAAGAACATGCTGGCCTGATCCGATTTACTCCAAATCGCTTTCAATCAGGCATTCATTTTGTAGGATGGGTAGAGCGAAGCGAAACCCATCGATGGTGGGTTAGGCCGCGCGGCCGTAACCCACCGAGCGACCTCGGACCTGTCCTGAGCCCAGTCGAAGGGTCGGTGGGTTATGCGGAGCCTGTCCTGAGCCTGTCGAAGGGCCTGCCCCGAGCGGAGACTAGGGGCTAACCCACCCATTAATGCTCACTCGAATGCCGAATGGAATTAGGCTGTCGCCGTCATTTTTTTAGGCCCAGAGGCTCGGGAGACGGCGGTAAAACCGTATCCAGTTCGTCCTTGAGAGCGACCCCGGAAATGCGGCGGCGCATGGCTTCCTCGGTCAGGTAGAGCAGTTTCGCGGCGGCGGCTTCGTAGCTCAATCCTTCGGGCGGTCGGATATTGGAGATGCAGTTGCGCTGCGCATCGCTGTTGCCGGGCCGCGGTGCATAGGCGAAATAGATGCCTAGACTGTCGGCGGCGCTGAGCCCCGGCCGTTCGCCGACCACAATGACGGCCACGCGCGCGCCGAGGGCGAAGCCGATTTCATCCGACAGGGCCACCCGGCCGTTCTCGACCAGACTGATAGGCCCGACCTGGATGCGCCGTGACCGATATCGACCGATCACCGCCTCCAGCAGGGGCAGACCGTGCCGTTCGACGGCGATGGATGACAGCCCGTTGGTGACGATCAAGGCCACATCCGTACCGCCGCCGTCCATGTCATCCAGCCGCGTGCGGGAATCGGAGTCGAGAACGCGACCCCGATCGGGGCGACGGAGGTATTCGGCGCGACTTCGGATCGGCGTTCGCAAAATCAGACAATCTTCGCCCATTTCGCGCAAGCTTTCGGCGAACCCCTCGATGTCCCAAGGGAAGTGCACGGCATCCCGTGCTTGAGCGTGGGCGAGCTGAAAGTCGAGCAGGGCTTCGGTCGGAACGGCATGGCCCGCGCGTCCCAAGCCTATGCGGGCCTGGGTGAAACGCCTGAGGGCGAACCAGGGATCGGTCATGGGCTGTCCTCCGTCAGTGCGTCCATCGCATTGAGCAGGCGAGGGGGCATGGGACCGAGGCTCAGCGCATTGCGGCCGTCGAAAATGCCCATGCGGTCGAGCCATTCCTCGAATTCCGGGGCGGGCCGGAGCCCCAAAACCTTGCGAAGGTAAAGGGCGTCGTGAAACGATGTGCTCTGATAGGCCAGCATGACGTCGTCGGCGCCGGGCACGCCCATGATATAGGTACAGCCGGCCACCGCCAGCAGCGTGATCAGATTGTCCATGTCGTTTTGGTCGGCTTCGGCATGGTTGGTGTAACACACGTCGCAGCCCATGGGCAGGCCCAGCAGTTTTCCGCAGAAATGATCCTCGAGCCCCGCGCGGATGATCTGTTTTCCGTCGTACAGATATTCCGGCCCGATGAAGCCCACCACG
>NZ_JBDIVO010000086.1:0-14925 GCF_039794385.1 Methylocaldum sp.
ACCCGTTCGGCCAGTATTGGTTGGCTTTGGTTTTGGATGCGAAAGGCGAACAGAAGAAAGCAGTGCGGTGGCTGCTCAAGGCGGCCGAAAACGGCGTGCCCGATGCGCAGTACCGCATGGCGCTGGCCGATCTGCAAGGCTTCGGGGTGGAGCGCAATCCTCAACAAGGGCTGCACTGGTGCGAACAGGCCGCGCGTCAAGGTCATGCCTACGCTCAAGTCTTGTTGGGCTCACTCTATGAGTCCGGCGTTTCGGTGACGCGCAACGAGCGCTTGGCTGAGGAGTGGTACCGAAAAGCGGCGTCGGTGTTGGAACCCATCGCGAACGGCGGTGATCCAAGGGCCCAGTTCCAACTCGCCGTACTCTACCGCGAAGGCAAGGGGGTCCCTAAGGACTTAGGAAAGATGAAGACCTGGCTGGACAAAGCCGCGGCCCAAGGGCATCAGGTGGCCCAGTTTGACTTGGCGACAGCCTACCTTCGCGGCGACGGTGTGGCGAAAGACCCGAATGAAGCCTTGCGCCTCTGGCGTGAGTTGGCGGAAGGAGGACAGCTTGAGGCCAAGGTGCGCTTAGGTCTCTTGCTGGCACAAGGCACTGACGTCCCGAAGAATGTCGACGAGGCCAAGCGATGGCTATTGGATGCCGGCGACGCCGGCAATCCGGACGTCACGGCGGAGGTCGGTTCGATGTTCCATTCCGGGACCGGACTGCCTCAGGATTACGCCCAAGCGCTCCGCCTTTATCGCAAGGCCGCCGAGCAGGGGCATACGACGGCCATGAATAATCTGGGGGTGATGTACAAGAAGGGCGAAGGGGTGCCCCCGGATTTCGTCGAGGCGGTGCGCTGGTATCGGCGGTCGGCGGAAAAGGGGGACAGGGAAGGACAGTTGAATCTTGGCCACGCGTATTTGAAGGGGGAAGGCGTCAAGCAGGATATCGCCTTGGCCGTTGAATGGACCCAAAAATCCGCCAATCAAGGGTTTGCTCCGGCGGAAACGAATATGGGAAATTTTTACGCTAGCGGCATGGGCGTACGGCAGAGCTCCCCCGAGGCGATGAAATGGTTTCGCAAGGCGGCCGATCAAGGTTACGCCGATGCGCAGGTCATGCTGGCTTTAGGAATGTTCCAAGGGGGGCGGGCGAACGCCACCGCAGCGCAACAAGCCATGGGCTTATTGCGTCGGGCGGCCGATCAAGGCTACCCGAAAGCCTACCATGTCATCGCCATGATTTACCGCGAGGGTGCGGCAGGCATCTCCAAGAGTTTGCCGGACGCTGTTAAATGGTTTCAGAAAGCGGCCGATCTGAAATTTCCCGAGGCGCTGTTGGAATTGGGCGGAATGAACGAAATCGGTTTAGGGGTCAGACAGGATTTGGGTCAAGCCGCCCGCTATTATCGGGAAGCGGCTGAACTTGGGCATGCCCAAAGCCAATACCGGTTATCGATTCTGTTGTTTAACGGGAAAGGCATGATCCAAAATCCTCAGGAGGGGTTTGTTTGGTTAAGAAAGGCTGCGGAACAAGGGTTTCCGGCGGCGCAAAGGGAGATGGGAAATACCTATCTCTACGGGACTGGCGGGGTCGCCAAAAACACGGCCGAAGCGACAAAGTGGTTCCACAAATTATCCGAAAGCGGTCAGGCGGATGGCGATTTCGGGATGGGGCTGATCTTCTTCGAGGAAGGAAAGCAGGAGGCCGCGAAATACCAGGAGGCCGCCAAGTGGATACGACGCGCAGCAGAGAAGAACCATGCCCATGCGCAAAACTACCTTGCCGTCATGTATGCCAACGGCTTGGGCCTCGAACGCGATCAAACGAAAGCCATCGCCTGGTTTCGAAAAGCAGCGGAACAAAACGAGGTCGCTGCCGAATATAGTCTTGGGCACATTCACGAACTCGGGTTGGGAGTTCCGGTTGATCGCAAAACAGCATTGGCGTGGTATCGGAAATCCGCAAGCCACGGGTATCAGCCGGCTGCCAACAAGGTCAGAATGCTGGAATCACAGCCACAATAGGGACAGGCTGGCGTGGGTTAACCCGGAGTGTTGCTTTAATCCTGTGTCACAGCGAATCCGCCTCGTCGGCAGCCCGAGCGCCACGGCGAGCTACTACCACGTGGACGGCCTCGGCTCATAGTGCCGGGCCCGGTACTATGACCCGACTGTTGGCCGCTTTACCGCCTGAGCTTACTCCCAACGGTCCCACAAGAAGCGGCGCCCGGCTTAATCTTTAGCGTCCACTTTTCCCGGCCGACCGCATATGGGCTCCTGCTTACCCGGATGGAACAAGCTGTGATCCGAGATGATATCCGTTCGACATAGGTGAGGGCCACGAGATAAACATCCAGCCGGCGGTCCCGGCCCTGATGCTAGTGAGCCAGGCACTCTGGCCAGATTTGTCGCCAATCCGCGCTTAAAGCGCCTGTGACGCCTTTCACCACATAGGGCACCCCAATCCGTTTCGGGGCGCTCGCCCGGCGCTTGAGGCAACGCTCGACCACCCGGCAGGCTTCCGCTTCATCCTGGACCATCACGACTTGGGTGCGACCCTTGGTGCCCACCCGCCCGTAGGTCGTCTCGACCATCCACGTGCCGAAGAGATCCTGTCCAACCGCCAACTGATACGCGCGTCGGATATTCCTGACCGGATCGCTGGCTTCCAGCCAAATGGAAAAGGTGATCATGGCATCGCTTTCTTAACCAAGGCTCCGCAGTATACGGGGCCGTAGCCGCACGCGTTAAGCGGAAAATGCAACCCTCCGTTCCACCTTGGGATGATTTCGGGATGAAGTGGCCTCCCTCTGCCGCGGTGGTAATACATCACAGCTTTTGTAGGCCGAACACGGTAGCGTCATGACGAGGCGCCAAGGGTTTAAGCCGCTTGGCCTTTGATCCGTCTATCGTCAACACGGAGAGTTAATTTGATGACAATCTTCGAGCCGCTGCCGCCCGCGGATAGCTTTCCCAAATTCCTGCTGATGGGGTTGGCGGTGTCCGCCACGACTTGGCTGGCTATCTGTCTGTTCGTGACGTTCATCCTGGTGCCCGATGACGTACGAAGCACGGTGCTCCATGGGACCTCGGCTAAGTGGCCTACGGTCGTTAATGCGACGGGCATCGATAATCCGGCTAGAGCGGCGCTGCCGCTGTGAATCGAATGGACTCCCGAGTGGCGCACGTCAGGTGCGATAGTGCCGGGTACGATCGGGGCGCATCGCCCCTCAAATGCAACTTTCCGTTCCACCCGCGCTTGACTTTAGGGGAAGGTAACCGATCGTTCCACAGTGGGTTGATCGCTAACCGGTGTTTGGTCATCCCATCGGGTTCAGTCGATGACAACCCGCAATAAGTGCGGATACTGATTCGCCACCAAGTATGGCTTTGCCAAAATGGCCTCGCCAACCACTACACGGACGAATCGCCCCGATCCATTCGGGGCTTTTTATGCCCACCACTTAGAGGCCGGCATGGTCAGTGCCCAACCTCAATTCAAAAGGAAAAACATGAATAAGGAGCATTCATGGCCTGGTGGGACTGGCTGTTTGCCGCGGTGATGGTGATCGGGATGATCGAATTCGGCGTGCTGATCTGGGCGGTTTACTTTAGACACCGCAAACCTCCGCGAAAATAAGGCTAGACATCGACCCCGCTCATTGGGACAGCCACTCAATCGAAGCAGGACCAGCATCCTGCCTTACATTCCGAGTTTGTCATGTGCATTACCCGAGCCTTCAAGAACGGCAAATCCGTTCGGATTCCGGGCGATCTCGCCTATGAACGCGCGGACATCGATCTGGAAATCGAACGGGTGGAGGATGAAATCCGTATTCGGCCCGCCCGTCGGTCGCTCGCTCGCGTGTTAGCCAAGTTCGCCCGGTTTTCTTCGGATTTCATGGCCGAGGGCCGGGGTGACCAGGAGCAAGCGGACCGGGATTCCATTTTTATGAGGCGCTAATAACCCGTTTCCTCAGCCATGGCTCAAGATGAGCCATATCGAACGTGCTGGTTTCGAACATCCGCATCATATCGGCATAAAGGTCCATCGGTGCACCATTGATCCGATGACCGTTGATGCGAAGAAAGACATCGGTGGCGGCAAAGGCGATCCGCTTGTTGCCGTCAAGAAAGGGGTGATTGATCGCCAGGCTTTCCAAAAGCGCGGCCGCTTCGGCGACAATGTCGGCATAGTAGCCGGTCTGCGGACGAAACAAGGCCGCTTCGAGCGCTCCAGGATCACGGATGCCGGACACGCCGCCGTAGCGTTGCATCAACACCGAGTGCATCGCCAGCACATCGGCAACGGTCAGGTAATCCCGTTCCGTCACTTTGCAAGTTCTTTATATAGGCTATCGAACTCACTCAGGCTTTGCGCGAAAGCATCTAATACGTGGCGGCGGGGGCGTCCCTTTTCCTTGCGCTCGATGTATTCCCTCAAGGCTTCATCAAGCACGGCCTGGAACTGTCGGCCCTCGGACTCGGCAATGCGTCGCAGTGCGGCCAGGACTTCCGGGGCGGCTTGCGATGAGAATTTTTCACGAATTGCGGCGGCCATGAAATCTTTTCGTCATGATGCGTCTGGAAGGATCATGATACGCTGACTAGATTGAAGGCTCTAGCGTATCCGTAGCCTCCTTTGTTACTTGAACGGGATGACCTTCTCGATTGGTCTTCAATCGGGTGAACTGGTTGCCGTGGCAAGACTCAATGCCAACTAGGGTGAAGGACTTTGCAAAGTATCCCGGCGTTGTCACCGAAAATGGGCGGGCGGTTTTAGAAGAACACCGAAGCTCGACGCTCGATGGACGGGTGATTCATTCATGAATACGCACGGGGGACAAGGCAGGGTATGACCGCGCTGTCGTGGAGTGGAGGCGCCAAGCGCAGCGTTGGACAACAACGCAGTCACCTTTAGTGTAGACCGGGTTTTGGGAAAGGCAAGGCGACGCTCGCCAACTGAATTCGTGCGGTTCACACGTTGAAACACGCTAAAATGAGTCAACCCGTTTGGGATGAGCGACATTCAACCGAAACAGCCCCCGAAAAACGATGACCCCTGAAGCAGAACAACGGGCCCTCGATTTGAATCCGGCCTTCAAAACCTATTGTGAATCGCTTTATGCCTCATAGGTCAAGGAGAACCCACCACCAAAGCCTTTGGCCTTCAATCCGAACTGGATGTTCGATCGTTGCGAGGCGTTGGCCGAGAAATGGGATCAGTACATTAAGCCCCTCGCCGAAGCGTGGTGGGCCGAGCGGGGTCCAGCGCCACACCGAACCTTGTTCGGTGGATGTGCTGGACGGGCCTTCACCGAACTAGCGGCAACCTGCATGGCCTCGATTTTTAGCTTCACCTGTTCCTGTTGCGGGCAAGTTCATGAAGGCTCGCCGAGCTTTGCCTTTCGGGCACCGGATCCTTTTCTTGAACAACCGTCCGAAGTCCAGGCCGCCGGTGAATTGACCAGCGATTTGTGCTGGTATGATGACGAAGACGGGCGGCATTTCTTCATTCGGGTCTGCCTCGAAATTCCAATTGTCGGCATCCATCAGCCTTTTCTCTGGGGCGTCTGGGTGTCCGTAAGCGAGAAGAGCTTCGCTCGCTATGTAGAAACCTATGAGGCACCCGACCTCGGCGACCGCTATTTCGGTTGGTTTTGCAATTATTTGCCGTACTACCCCAACACCTATGGGTTGAAGACGATGGCGCGCCCGCGCGCCGGCAACCAGCGGCCGTCCATCGTTCCGGAGGAATCCGACCATCCCTTGTCGGTCGACTTCCACCAGGGGATTACGATCGAACGGGCTCAGGCGATCGCCGAAGCGGCCATGCACCGCGTGCAAGGCGGTTTGGATGAAAAGCGCCATTAGGCGTTTCGTCGATGGATAACCCGACGCGCCCTTTCCAGTCTATGTTGCGCTGTTTATGATTCGTGAACGATCACAATCAACGAGCAGCGAATAGCCCATGGAAAGCACGAAACGATTACCCACTCCATTCTTCGGTACTAGGCCGCCCACGCCATTGCAATCTTTGGCTGACAAAAAAATAAACCAACGCTGACAAGCGATTTGCAGGCGCTTCATCGACAATATGTCACGCAAAGGTGACGGATGCGTGACCTCCGATGACATCATCGGGATGCGGCTGCCCATAGCCCGTCGCGTAGCGGATGCGTATGAAAACAACCGGCCCATTGAGTGGGTCGTCATGAGGAATGGAAGAGAGGAATCAGATGTCGAATGTAGCGTTAAAGCTATTGGTGGGAATCGTCGGACTGGCGGCCGGCGAGAGTTACGCCTTCGTGGTCGATGGCGGCATGGAAATCACGGCCAGGCAAACTTACGTAATTGGCGCGGGCAGCAGCGTCACATATACCCCGCCCCTCGGTTTGGTCGTTTCCGGTCCATCCAGCGATGAGCCGTCGCAACCACAAACCTATACACTGACAGGGCGATTCGACATTGAGTTCTATCGCTATTGGTGGCGGTCCGAAATTTCTATGGATGGCGGTACGCTCGAAGACACGACGGAACAATTCTGGGCACAGCTGATAAGCACCGAGCTTTATGGCGCCGAAAGCTTGCCGGAGTTCGATCTACCCCGTTTTTCTCTTCAGGTCATCGGCGACACCTTGTACGGCAATTCTGGTCCCTGTTTCGGGCCTATGCCGCCCAATACCTATTGCACGGGCTTCTCGACGGGCCTTCCGAGTGAGTTGACGGGGATTTTTCAAGGGCAGGCCCTTCAGCTGGATGGCCTCACGCCCGCCGGGCTCTTCTGGGGAGCAGGGTACAGTTATCATATCAACGCTGTCGCAGCCGTTCCTCTGCCTTCCACCCTGGCCTTATTGGTGAGCGGTGTCGCTGGCCTGCTTGGTTGGAGGAGACGCACGGCGTAGTCGTTCCGGCCGCTAGCACGACGGGCGCCGCCGGCAACGGATCCCAAACGGGCAGCGTATTCCACCATGGCTGTTACTGTGGCCAGCCAGAGGTATTGCTAATCAGCTGCCATCCCGGTCCGCTGAGCCCACGCGAGGTCTCGTGGACGGATTCGATGGCTGCCCTTGCCGGGGGGTTATCCGTTTCCGGCACGCTATATCTCTTCGAAACATGGGGCCGATGATTCGTTTTTGAAACACTTGCGAACACTTATCCACTGCCTAGTCTTGATGGTGTGACGACATGTCGGCTTTGGCTGACATCGTGTCAATAAGTCATTGATTCATCGTTCTGTAATACATGAATCTCGAAAAATCAAGTACATGGTACAAAAATGACCCGAAGGGTTACGGTTGATCAGAACGTAATCAGCTGAACAAGAAGCCTGATACGATGGGAGACGGCCCGGTTTATCCCCGCACTTATCCACAGGGTTTTCCACGGGAATTGTGGATAGTAATGTCGCGTATTACCCTACCCGGGAATTTCTGTTAAGGCATGGTGGCGGTGGAGTTGATATGTGTGGTCGTTTCGCCCAATACACCAACCCTCAAACCCTGGCGCGGCGGTTCGAAGTTTCGGAGGCGAAGATCCGGATTTTCAGCACCCAGCCGCGGTATAACGTGGCGCCGACGCAGCCGGTCCTGGCGGTGCGGCTCGATGACGAAGGCGGGCGGGAATTGGTGTCGCTCACCTGGGGCCTCCTGCCCTTCTGGGCAAAAGAGTCCAAGCTAACCTACTCCACTATCAATGCCCGGGCGGAAACCGTGGCCGAAAAGCCGGCCTACCGGCAGCCGTTTCGAAAGCGCCGGGCTTTAATTCCTGCGGACCTTTTTTATGAGTGGCGAGCCGAGGAAACAGGGAAACAGCCTTATGCGGTCGGGCTTCAATCCGGCGAGCCGTTCGCCCTGGCAGGGCTTTGGGACCGCTGGGAAGGCGAGGGGCAACGCATCGAATCGTGCACCATTATCGTAACCCAAGCGAATCCCCTGATGGCGACGATCCACGATCGCATGCCGGTGATCCTACCCCCCGTCCAGCAATGATGCGTGGCTGGATCCTGAAACCTCGCTGGAAGCCGCCCAAGCGTTGTTGCAGCCCTATGCGGCCGAGCCCATGCGCCTGTACCGCGTCAGTCTTCGGGTGAACAATCCAAAAAACGATGGTTCTTCCATCGTAGAGCCTCAGCCGTAATAGGTGGAAGGGAAGGAGGGTCCATCACCCCGTTGGGGCTTCACTCGTCGCTGATCGCGCCGATACCGGCCATCACACCATTTCCAAGGGAGTTTGCCTTTCACGCTGTAATCCATGGCTGACGCCAAAATAAGCCTCGGCTTACAAGCGATTAACATGCCATTCATGGACAATATGTAACTCACGGGTGACGGATTCTTTGTCTCCGATTACCTGATCGGGTCGGAATCGCCCGTCGATCGATCATTCTTGTCTTGTTAAGCCCTCGGGAGAGGCATTGAAATGAGCGTTGATGCCATTGGAGACCCAATCATTGATCCTTCGAGTGATGAGAATTTCGGCGACCTAGTCTTTGGCGTTCGGATCCTACCCGCGATGGACGACCACTACCGGCGCCCTATGGCCGCAAGCTACGAGGTAGAACTGCTTGCTCATGGCGGCCTGCGTGTTAGGCAGGAGGTTCGATGACCAACGAACAGTTCGAAGCTCTGGTCGGCAGACTCGAGCATCAAGCGCAGAGCAAGCCGGGTCGCTATCGGTTGAAGGTGTTCCTGCTGGCGATGCTTGGCAACACCTATGTCGGTGCGATGCTGTTGTTGATCATTGCACTGATGGCGGTGCTGCTTGCATCGATCATGGTGCTCAAGGCTTTTGCCGTAAAGCTGATCATCCTCGTCGGCTTCTTCCTCTGGATGATCGTCAAGGCGCTGTGGGTAAAGATTGACCCGCCGGTGGGTACCGAAATCAAGCCTAGGGAGGCACCTGAGCTGTTCGCCATGATCGATGGGTTGCGCCGCCAGTTGAGCGCGCCACGCTTTCACCATGTTCTGATCACCGATGATTTCAACGCCGGCGTGGTGCAATCGCCGCGCCTGGGCATCTTTGGCTGGCCTAGAAACTACCTGCTCATCGGCTTGCCCCTGATGAAAACGTTGACCGAGGAGCAGTTCAAGGCCGTGCTCGCGCATGAATTCGGGCATCTCGCCAAGGGGCACGGGCGGGTGTCGAATTGGATCTACCGTCAGCGCGTGCGTTGGGGGCGCCTTCTGGCCGTTCTGGACGCTACCGAGAGCAAGGGCAGCTTTCTCTTCAAGCCTTTTCTGACCTGGTTCGCGCCCTACTTCAATGCCTATTCTTTCCCAATGGCCCGGGCAAACGAATACGAGGCCGATGCCACGTCCGCCCGGATCACATCGCCGCAGGCGGCAGCCGCGGCCCTCACCAGCGTCAATGTCGTCGGCAGCTATTTGGCCGAGCGATACTGGCCGCAGATCTATAAACAAGCCGACGAACAGCCGCAACCCGGCTTTGCACCCTATTTCGGCCTAGGCCAGGGGGTTGCCACGGAACTGGACGACGTATCGGTCCAAGCGTGGCTGGATCAGGCGATCGCCCGGCCAACGGACTTGGCGGATACCCACCCCGCACTGAGTGATCGTCTCAAGGCGATCGGCGCGCCTCCGCGCTTGGCCCTTCCGGCCGTGGGCCAGGCCGCCGACCGACTCCTCGGCGACGCGCTGCAAGCGATTACCGAGAGTTTTGACCGACGTTGGACGGACCACATCTTGCCTTCCTGGGAGGAGCGCTATCGGCAGGTTCAGGACGACCGCCGGCAACTGGCCGAATTAAACGCACGACTCGAGGACGGGTCGGAACTGACGGTGCAGGAGGCATACGATCGCGCAAGACTGACCGAAACCATCGGCGATGATGTCGATGATGCCCTGGCCCAGTTCCGAGCCCTGCATCAACGCGCCCCGGACAATGCACTGGCCTGCTTCGGCTTGGGCGTTCGCCTACTGAGTCGTGATGATGCCAATGGCTGTGCGTTGGTCGAACACGCTATGAGTCTCGATGAGAACATGATCGTGAACGGCTGCGAGCAGCTGCGTGACTACCACTGGCGTAACGGTAGAAAGGACGAGGCTCATGCCTGGCACCAGCGTCTGGTCGAACGTTCGCAGCTACTGGAGGCCGCCATTGAGGAGCGCAGCCAAGTGTGGTTGGGCGACCGATTCGAGCGCCATGGGCTTCCTGAGGACGTCGTCGATGAACTGCGCGCTGCCCTAATGGCCATACCGGGGTTGCGCAAGGCATACTTTGTAAGAAAGCGCGTCGAGCACCTCGCGCATCTGCCTTGCTATGTGTTGGGTTATCGCGTCACGGGTTTTTTTCAGCTGCACAGCAAGCGGCGTGCGATGGAGGTTTTACGCCAGATTCAGGAATCGGTGCCTTTCCCTGGCGAGACGTTGATCATTAACGTGGAAGGTGCCAATTATCGGTTTCGCAGAAAGTTCCGATGGATGCGCGGGGCAAGGATTCTGTGATTTCGGCACAAGGGCTCAGACCAATGTTGAATATCGGAGCGGGAGGAAGAACGCCATGAAGCGTCGTGAATCACGTACGACCGTCAGATCGGTGGCCCAGACTCAGCCGGCCTCGCTAGGACAAACGCCATAGCGGTTCTTGCCGTTGGCCTTGCAATGATACATGGCGCGGTCGGCCTTCCGGATTAACGACTCCAACTCTTTGCCATGGGTCGGATAAAGGGCGATGCCGATGCTCGCGCCCAAGGGAATACCCTCCAGGAGGGGCTCAGAGAGCGTATCCAGGTGCCGGAGGATTTTGTCCGCGACAGCGGCGGAGGGCTGTTCGTCCGGCAATTCGTTCAGCAGGATGATGAACTCATCCCCACCATTCCGGACCACCGTGTCCGTGTCGCGCACGGCCTGGCGAAGCTGTTGGGCTACGGAGCAGAGGATCCGATCGCCGGCGTGATGCCCCAATCGGTCGTTAACCGTCTTGAACCCATCGAGATCGATCAAAAGTAGCGCGATCCGGTACTGATGCCGGCGCGCGCCCGCCCGGGCCTGTTCAAAACGCTCCAGTAAGAGCAAGCGATTTCCAAGCCCAGTTAGCGGATCGTGCAGCGCTATTTTCCGCTGGTGCTCGATTTCCTGGGACAGGCGGCGGGTTCTTTGTCGAAACTGGATGACTCCTAATACCCCGAGCACTGCTACGCTGGCGAGAAAGGCTATGTCCCAGGCGAGATAGACCCTGAGCGTTTCGTCCGCCGTGCTGGGCGCGGTGATGCCGAACCAGTGATCATATATCTCGTCATAGCGCCCGCTCGCCTTGATGATAGTCAGTCCTTCGTTGAATTGGCCCAGAAGTTCCGGATGGCCTTTGGCGAGCGCGATGCATTTTTGGGTCGGGAACAACGGTTCTCCGACTGGAATGACATTGGCGATGTGGTTCTGGCGGATCAAGTAGAGGCCCTGCAGGTAGGGAATCAAGGCCGCATCGAACTGTCCGGCCTCAAGGCCGAGGAGGGCCTCGCTTAAGCTGGGGACGGCTGTTACGGACGCGCCTTGGGCGCTCCAGCGATCGTGCATCAGGTCACTGTTTTGTACTACCAGCCGGGCCGCAGTCAGGTCCTCGAGACGCTGGAAGGTAGAGCCGCGCGGAACGAACAGGTGATGGTGCAGCTGAAGATAGGGACTGGTGAAATTCACGTTGCGAGTGCGATCGGCGGAATAAAACATGCCGACCACCCCATCGAGGCGCTGATTTTCAAGATCCTGGCGCAAGGTTTTCCACGCATCGGTGCGGATCGTGATCTTGAGCCCCATCACCTCGGCCGCGGCCCGGGCGACATCGACGTCGAACCCTATCGGCCGGTCGGCACCATCCAGAAACTGGTAAGGCGGATAATCGCGGTCGCTGCCCATGACCCAGACCTTGTCTTCCGCTGGGATCGGTTCGGCGGCGTGGATCGATTGAAACGTCAACAGGGCAAGGCAGGTGAATCGGTTGAGAGATGCGAAGAAAGCCAAGGGGCGTCCGGCCGTTTTAGGTTGAAGCAAGATTTGGGTTAAGGACATCCCGTTCCTTTCCCGCCGAAACACGTTTAGTCGAGCAACGTTGGCGGGGTGGCGCTGTCATAGTTCGAGGCGCAAATCGTTCTGCCGGTTTCGCGGCATGCCATAATACCCGGTTATAAAACCAAATGCCCGGCAGGATGACATTATGACGATCATAATAACACTGTCAATGTCATTTTGTCATTCTAAATGAAAATATTTCCTCGATCGGAGATTTCTCCTTGTTATGATCCGATGCCATCTCTCCCGTGTTATGGGCGAGCACAAAATGAAAATTGCCGATGTAGCCCGGGCAACCGGACTGCATCGAAACACCGTTACCCTGTTGTACCAGGAGAAAGCGGTCCGCATCGAGTTGGACGCGATGGAACAGCTTTGCAAACTGTTTAACTGTTCGGTTGGCGATCTTTTTGAATATATTCCGGATGAACCAGACGACCAGTGCGTGACGAAAAACTAAGCGTACTCGATCGCCCTTACCACCGGCAGCTGATCCCAACGGCTGGTGTAGGCCGGCGAAAGATGTCCGCGGCGCATCTCCAATTCTGTTTAACGTCATTCTGTTTGACGCCTTCGGCGGCAATCCAGAGGGTGCCCCGGCCCAGCTTTTGGTTGAGCTGATCGAGGGTGGCCATGAGTTGCGCCCGGTCGGTTCGCGGGTTGATGCTGGTGGTGGGATCGGAAAACGCTGAAAAGAGATCGCAAAGAGATCGCCTTGTTCTACGGTGGCCGCCGAAAAATCGAGCAGCATGACCCCGGCTTTTTGGTAGCGGTACCCCGGTTTATAGAGATGCTTCAATCCCGAGAGGGCCGCCCGGATCAGGATTCGGGTGTCCGCACTGGGTGAGGCCAGCCGAAGGGTCATCGAAGGATGGTATTGCGGCTCTTTGACGTTAAAAGGGTTGGTCTGCAAAAAGACCGTGAGGGCGCCGGTGCAAGAAGCTTGGGCTCTCAGCTTTTCGGCGGCGCGAGCGGTATACGCACTCACCGCTTGAGTGAGTTCCTCCAAGGTGGTGACCGGCTGACCGAAACTCCGTGAGGAGATGATCTGCTGCTTCGGTGGTGGGGCCTCTTCGAACTCGATGCAGGGAGTTCCACGAAGTTCCAGTGCGGTGCGTTCCAGCACTACCGAGAAGTGCTGACGGATCCAACCGGGATCGACCTGTTTCAGATCGCGCGCCGACCGAATGCCGAGATTCTGAAGCTTTTGCGCCCAGCGGGCGCCGACGCCCCAGACATCCCCCACCGCGAGCCGAGCGAGATAGCTGTCCTGCAGCGATTCGGGTAGGTCCAGAAGATTGCACACGCCATGCGCCTTGAAGTCGGGGTGGTTCTTGGCCAGCCGGTTGGCCGCCTTGGCGAGGGTCTTGGTGCTGCCGATTCCGACCCCCACCGGAATGCCGACCCAGCGCTTCACCCGCTGTCGAAGGTCACGCGCCAAGGTCGTCAGATCGAACCGGTGAAACCCGGTCCATTCGATAAAGGACTCGTCGATCGAATAAATCTCCTGCCGATCGGAAAACTGGCCGATCACGCTCATCATGCGCTGGCTGAGATCGGCATAGAGCCCGTAATTCGAGGAGTAGGCAATACCGCCGGCGCGCTCGAAATCTTTCTGGATCTGAAAGTAGGGCGCGGCCATGGGGACGCCCAGGGCTTTTGCTTCCTCCGAACGCGCGACGCAACAGCCGTCATTATTGGACAGCACCACTACCGGCCGCCCTTCGAGTTTCGGGTTGAACACCCGCTCGCAGGAGACGTAAAACGAATTGCCGTCGATCAGGGCAAAGGCGGATTGAGATCGGCGTCCGCTTGCATTTGAATCAGATTCGGAACCGGGGTTCATCAAGGGATGAGTCCGAAAGTTTCTGACGCCTCTCCATCAGTTTCTGAAAGGATTGGCGCTTTTCCGAGACTTTTTGCTGAATCTGAGGGAAACGGATGGTTTTGAATGGATTGTCTGGATAGTCTTCAATAGGGATTGCCTGAAGCGTATCTAGCTGATAGCGATAGTGGGCAAAGCGCGCCGAGTCACGAATGGAAAAACGACCGATTCGCTCTGCTAAAGCATACGTATCATCGATTCGATTGCGCCGAATAAGATCGGCCAGGAAGGCCCGAGCAATCAAAATACTCAGTCGCGCCTGCTCAATGCCGGCCAGATTTCTTTTCGATGGATAGAATGCCAAATTAGCAATTTTGCTCTCAAGACATTGGACCGGATGAAGGATCTTTAGGCGGTGTTGGTTTAGGTTGAGGGTCACCGCGCGCCGGGCAATGTCATCTGAATCAAGACCAGTAATGGCATATAAATAGTCAATCTCTATGGGATCGGGGTGCCCTGGAAGATCGAGCGCTATTTTGCCGCTGTTTGGTGTTGGGTCATCTAGATTGGGTAGATAGAGGCGGGCTGCATAGCGAATTAGCTTTTCGCTGGCCTGTTCGGCCGCATCGCTGTCTCCGAGAAAGTCGATGTCGCTGGAAAGAACCGGTAAATTCGGTGTGAGATGATAAAACTGGGCCCACAAGGCAACGGCTTGGCCACCGATCAAAACAGCGTCTTGATCGCCAATTTGAGCGATCAGATCTAAAACTTCTTCACGGCTTAGCCCAGTCGTCATCCCAGCATCCCCAATCGATGATTTGAGCCTTCTGAATCAACTCCGCGGGAATGAAAGCGGCCTCCTTAAAATTCTCCCTCGCGTCTTTAACCCTTGAAAAATAGTCGAGCTGTTTTTGGGTCTTTTGCTCCCGGTAATCCGCCGGTAATGGATGGATCGTTCGATTCATGGGTGCCCCTGAGAAGGTGATACCAGGTTCATTAGTAGGATCCCAGTATACCGTTTCGTCATCAAAAGATGAGTCAAACCGCATGGATCACGTGCTTCACGACACCCCAGATGTCGCAATCG
>NZ_JBDIVO010000087.1:0-14832 GCF_039794385.1 Methylocaldum sp.
GGAGACCGGCGCAGGCGCTTTCAGTTTCGGCTACACCGATGAAGTCTCCGGTTACGGGTTCCAGTCGCCGGCCGAGTATGCCACCTGCATTCTGGCGGCGGCGATTCGCGAGGGATATCAGCGAGCCGTGTTCCTCCAAAGCGATCATATTCGCATAGGACGCGCCAGTTATCAGGTCAGCCGGGACGATGAGATCGACAGGCTGAAAGAACGGATCGAAGAGGCGATTACGGCCGGATTCTTCAATATCGATCTCGATACCTCGAGCCTGGCGGATTTCTCCCGCCCGAGCTTTCCGGAACAGCATCAGCAAAGCGGCCGGGAATGCGCCGAACTGGTCGCGTTCATCCGCGAGATCGAGCCGGAGGAGCTGTCCGTCGACATCGGTGCCGAAATCAAGGCGATGGGCGATGGAAACCTGACCGCGGATCAGTTTCGCGCCTTCATGGAGAGCTTTTACGTCCAGCTCAATCTTCCGGGCGGTAAGAAGGACCTTTCCAAGATTGTCGTCCTGGTGGGCGAGGCGGACGTCGATCTCAATTTGGTCCGGGATCTCGGCGAGATCGCTCGCCGGGAGTATGGCCTCAGCCTGGCGGTGCGCAGCGGGATAACGCCCATTCCGGAAACGCTGTTCCCGCAGTTTCCGGGGAATAACGTCAGCGAACTGCATCTCGTCGCGCCGTTCGAGGACCTGATCTTCGACCACGAGGCGTTTCCCGTGGAGTTGAAAAAGGACATCTACCGCTGGATCGATAGCGAATGGCCCGGAGAGCGGCAGCCCGGCATGAGCGACGAAGCGTTTTACCGCGCCACCCGCAAGCGGGCGCTGCTGCCTTTCAAGCAAGCCCTATGGGACTTGCCGCCGGCGCAGCGCGACCGAATCACGGCCGATGTGCAGGGCAAGGCGGTCTCTTATTTCGACACTCTGAAGGCGAGCAATACCACAGGACTCGTCCGCGACACCGTCGATATCGAAAGAGTGGGATTGCCGGCACCGGTTTCCGGGTATAGCCATACGGCGGAGATCACGTTCAAGACCCTGCTGGACCGTATGGGCGGTACCCGGCCGGTCACTGTAGGACCTCGTTAGCGCGGGAGCGGGTTGGCAGAGGGGCATGGACACTGCCGTGTTCTGTCGAGTGATGTATTCGAATCGGCCGCCGTTAACATCCGGTCGTATCTCAAAACGATCGTAGGGTGGGTTAGGCGCGCACTGTCACGAACCATGCTGCGACCGCAGGACTTTCCGCGCGCCGTAACCCACCGGTTCCCGCGGCCTTGCCTGGTGGGTTACGGCGCGCGGAAACACCAAAGGAACTTTGCAGGTTCCGTTGATGCGCGCCTAACCCACCCTACGAAAGATGTGCCGCATGAAAACCCGAGCGATCCCGCCGGAACCGAGCCAGTTAAACCCCGGTCCTACTTTTTTGCGGACTGGTTTTATCGCCATTCGGTCCGACAAAAAACCGGTCTCAAACCGGAGAGAAGCCTTCCAGTAAATGGAACAGGCGGAGACGAACGAAATATACATGGCAAGGAATACAGGAGGCACATCATGAACGCGATTCAGGAAATGCTCAAAGCGCATCCGCACCCGGCCGTAATGGGACGTGGAGTGGACATGGGATTGTTGTCACAAACGGCAAGCGAACTGTTCGATTGCGCGCAAGCGTGTACCGCATGCGCTGACGCCTGCGTCGGAGAGGACCAGGTGCAGAATCTCAAACGATGTATTCGGATGTGCATGGATTGCGCGGACATCTGCGAGGCGACGGGCCGGCTGGTTTCGCGCGAGACCGAATCGGACATGAGGATGATGCGCAGCCAGTTGCAGGCCTGCGCGACGGCCTGCGGAATCTGCGCCGAGGAGTGCGAGCGGCATGCCTCTCGTCACGAACACTGCCGCATTTGCGGTGAGTCGTGTCGCCGTTGCGAGCAAGCCTGCAACAAGCTGGCGGGTGCGATCACGATGTAACCGGCATGGGTTCCGTTAAGAAACGAGCGGTTCGGCGCCGGAAATAGGCCGGACCGTTCGTGAGAAATCTGTGTAGCGGTGCGCTCCGCTCTTGGGAGGCCGGAGCGCACTTCCCATCGAGCTCTTCCGGTATGAAAATGAACACGCATAGCCCAGAACCGGAATCCGCTACCAACTAACCCCGCCCACCGCTTGGCGGCTGGAACGATCCCACGGAGCGCCGCCATGACACACCATACCCATTCCGAGCCGCAAGCCGCTCCCGCTCGCCACGTTCCGGCCGATCGCCGCGAAGGCCATCATGCGGAACATCACGATCATACGGCGATGGTCGAGGACTTCCGCCGCCGCTTTTGGTTTTCGCTGGTTCTGACCGGCCCCATCCTGGCGCTTTCGCCCATGATTCAGGAGTGGCTGGGGCTCGAGGAACGCCTCGCCTTTCCGGGGGACACCTACGTCCTTTTCGGTTTCTCGACGGCCGTCTATCTCTATGGCGGCCGGCCGTTCATCCGCGGATTGTTCGACGAGCTCCGGCAGCTTCAGCCGGGCATGATGACGCTCATCTCGCTGGCCATCAGCGTGGCTTATTTCTATTCGAGCGCCGTGGTGTTCGGCCTCTCGGGCCAGGTGTTCTTCTGGGAGCTGGCGACCCTGATCGACGTCATGCTGCTCGGTCACTGGATCGAGATGAAGTCGGTGATGGGCGCCTCGGGCGCTTTGGATGCCCTGGTGCGGCTGATGCCCACCGAAGCGCATAGGCTGCGGGAAAACGGCGAAGTCGAGGAAGTCCCGGTCACCGAACTTCACCCCGGCGACCGGGTGCTGGTCAAGCCGGGCGAAAAAATCCCGACCGACGGCCTCATCGTCGAAGGCCGCTCGAGCTTGAACGAGTCCATGCTGACCGGCGAATCCAAGCCCGTCACTCGCCGCGAAGGGAACGAGGCCATCGGCGGGGCGGTCAACGGCGAAGGGGCGCTGGTGCTGGAAATCCGGAAGACCGGGGCGGAAACCTATCTTGCGCAGGTCGTCGAAATGGTGCGGCAGGCGCAAGCCTCCCGTTCGCGGGCGCAGGATTTGGCGAACCGCGCGGCCCAATGGCTGACCTATATCGCCCTCTCGGTCGGAACTCTGACCCTGGTCGTCTGGCTTTTGCTGGGCGAACCCTTCGAATTCGCGCTGGAGCGCAGCGTGACCGTAATGGTCATCACCTGTCCTCACGCCCTGGGGCTCGCCGTGCCGCTGGTGGTGGCGGTGAGCACCTCGCTGGCCGCCCTGAGCGGTCTTCTCATCCGGAACCGGGCCGCTTTCGAGCGCGCCCGGAACCTGCAAGCGATCGTGTTCGACAAGACCGGCACCCTAACCGAAGGCCGCTTCGGAGTATCCGACGTTCTGCCGCTGGCGGATATCGACGAGGCGGAGCTGCTGCGGCTGGCTGCCTCGCTGGAGCAGCAATCGGAACACCCGATCGCCCTGGGCATCGTCCGGGCCGCCGAGGAGCGCGGCATCCGCCTGGCCAAGGCGGAGGAATTCCGGAACCTGACCGGCCGCGGCGCCGAGGCCCGGATCGAAGGACGGCTGATTAGGGTCGTAAGTCCGGGGTTTGTCGAGGAGCAGGGATTCGGCGTTCGCGACGAGCGATTGAGCGAACTGGCGGGGCAGGGCAAGACGGTGGTCTACGTGACGGACGGCGACCGGGTTCTCGGGGCCATCGCGCTGGCCGACGTGGTCCGTCCGGAATCCTTCGAAGCGATCGCACGGCTCAAGGCCATGAACATCCGCTGCCTCATGCTCACCGGAGACAGCCGGGCGGTTGCGGCGCACGTGGCCGGGCAGCTCGGGCTCGACGACTACTTCGCCGAAGTCCTGCCCCACGAGAAGGCGGCGAAGATCCGCGAGGTAAAGTCGGAGGGCCTGACCGTCGCCATGGTGGGTGACGGGGTCAACGACGCGCCGGCGTTAGTCGAGGCCGATCTCGGCATCGCCATCGGCGCGGGCACCGACGTGGCCATCGAATCGGCCGACATCGTTCTGGTGCACAGCAATCCGCTCGACGTGGCCGCGACGCTCGGCCTGTCCCGCGCCACTTACGGCAAGATGGTCCAGAATCTTTTGTGGGCCACCGGCTACAACGCCGTGGCCATTCCCCTCGCGGCCGGCGTCGCCGCGCCGTTCGGCTGGGTGCTGTCGCCGGCAATGGGGGCGGCGCTCATGTCCCTCAGCACCGTGATCGTCGCGATCAACGCGAAGCTCTTGGAGCGTTATCGCAGCCGGCTGTAAGCTGTGTCCAGCTTCGAAGAATCGCCAGGACGCCGAGGGTGTTGTCTTTCCGCTTCTCCTGATGAAAGGATTCCGCTGCGTCTTTCGGGAACACCGGGCTGAACGTGTCGCCCGATGCCTCGTACCCGGCATCTGAACCAAAGCTTCGACCCGTGCCGAAAGCGGAAAATGAGGCGGGAGACAAACGCACCCTTATTGCGGCGACAATGGCCAAAACAACAGTCAATCGAGAGAATGCCTCGCCGATTCCCGAGCACGCCTGAGCTTAATCAATTCTATACCGCTCGCCCTTATTTCTTTTTTAACCACCTAAATCCGGAGTCCGGTGTCGTAATTGGAGCGGTGGCTGGTCGCATTATCGGTAAAAGACCGTATTGAACATCTCTCCCGGCGATCTAGTCTTGTGGTATCTTTCCCTGGCTTTTCTTGCTTTCGGCCTGATGTAGTGTTCGGCAAGACTCCCAATGTGGACGGCAACGTATTGACGTATCTTCGTAAACACTCCGCTCCAACCCGCGCTCTGATTCCGTTCTTTCTGATCGCGTGGCTGGCGTTGCCGGCGGCTATTGTCTGCGAGACGGTTTTCAAGCAGTTGCACGACGCTTTCCTGTCGGAGTGCGAGCAGGGGAACTCCAGTCACCCGTCCCATCATGAGCCATCTCTTCCCGACGACTGCAACCTAGGGTTGTGTCTCGACGCCAAGACTTTTGAACACAGCAACCACGGCCTCTTCGATCAGAAGCTGGAGATTTTCTTCGCCTGGGTGGTCTGTTGGCTGGTCCTGCTGATCCCGCCTAGAGAGACCGCTCGTCCGATCTCACCCCCGCCGCGTCTTCAACGAAGGCGGCGCGTCCCTCTCATCTATCAATTCTGCACGCTACTGAATTAGCGGACTTTCCTAGCGACGCTGTGGAAAACTCCGGAGCCGTGACATCGCACGGGGCCGGGGTTTTCGGTATGGCCTGAATCTTGGGATTCAGGGACCTGAACTTCGTCAAGGGAGAACTACTGTGCTCCGCTTACGCAAAATGCATCGGCTGCATCGCCGGCCTTTTGCCTTCATTCTGATACTGATTGGCCTAGGTTATTTTTCATCGTCCCCTGGGGGGCAGGAAAAAACGGCCTCGCTAAGCCTCGATGCGGCTATTTCTCAGGCGCTCGCCAATAATCCGAGCCTCGCCGAAATCAACGCCCGCGCCGAAGCGATGGCGACGGTTCCGTCGCAGGCCGGCAGTCTGCCGGACCCCACCTTGAGCGTCGAAATGCTGAACCTTCCCGCCGACAGCTTCGATGTCCGGGAGGACTTCATGACCATGGTGGACGTGGGCCTCAGCCAGACCGTTCCGTTTCCGGGCAAGCTGGCGCTCAAGGAACAGGCGGCCGGATTCGAGGCAGAGGCTGCCACGCAAACGGTCGAAGAAGCCCGTCTGCGATTGGTGCGGGACGTGAAACTCCGCTGGTGGCAACTGTTTTACCTGGAGCGGACGCTGCAAATTCTCGCCGAAACCGAAACCACTCTGCGTGACGTGATCCGAGCCGTTCAGGCGCGTTACCGGGTCGGCGAAGCCCTCCAACAGGATGTGCTCCAGGCGCAACTGGAACTGTCCAAATTGGGCGAGGAGCGGCTGATTCACACCGCCATGCACCACCGCGAAGTGGCCCGCCTCAATGCCTTGCTCGACCGCCCGCCGACGACCTTCTTCGGTTTGGCCTACGACCAGCCTGACGAGCTTCCGGAGATGCTCGCCGAGGAGCAGCTGGACGAAGCCGCGGAACAGGGGCGGCCGCTGCTGAATCAAAAACGGCGCAACGTCGACGCCGCTCAAAGCCGAGTGGAGCTGGCGAAGAAAGACTATTATCCAGACCTCACCTTCAGCGCCGGCTATGCTTTTCGCGATCGCGCCCCCAACGGCGAGAACCGCAGCGATTTCGTTCGCTTCGGAGTCAGCCTCAATCTTCCCGTCTATGCCGGACGTAAGCAGGCGAAGGCGGTGGATCAGCAGCAAAGCGAATGGCTGCGCGAAAAATATGCGCTGCAGGACGCATTCAGAAAGGTTCAGGCGGACATCGCTGCGACGCTGTCCGATTACCGGCGCGCCAAGGACCACCACGCCTTGCTGCGCCACGAAATCGTCCCCTTGGCCGAGCAGACCGTCGCATCCTTGAGAGCGAACTTCGAGGTCGGCAAGGCCGCCATGGCCGATCTGCTCCGCGCCACGGCCAATCTCCGCAACGCCGAAATCCAGGCCTGGCAAGCTTACGCCCAGGCGCAGCAGGCTTTGGCCAGGCTTTCCGCCGCGGCCGGCAAGGAGGCCTTATGAACCGATCGGCCGTGTTTTTGATATTGGCGGCGCTGATCGTCGGCCTGGCTTCGGGCTATTGGCTGGCCGGGTTCCGCGAGGGCTCGGAGCCGTCGACTCCCGCCGAGAAAAAAGTCCTGTATTACCGCCACCCCATGAATCCCTCGGTTACCTCGCCGGTCCCGGCGAAGGACGAAATGGGTATGGATTACGTTCCGGTCTACGAGGATCAGGCACCGGAAACCGGGCAAGCGGAACCGCATCCGAGCACCGAAACGCCCAAGAAACGCAGAATCCTTCATTACCGGAACCCGATGGGACTTCCCGATACTTCGCCCGTACCGAAAAAGGATTCCATGGGAATGGATTACATTCCCGTCTACGCCGACGAAGAAACGCCCGGCGAAGGCAATATCGTCAAAATCAGTCCCGACAAGGTCCAGAAGCTCGGCGTCCGGACGGCAGCGGTGGAGCAGCGGGATCTGGTCCGCACCGTCCGCGCGGTCGGTCTCATCGAGGCGGACGAACGGCGGCTCCACACGATGACGCTCAAGTTCGACGCTTACATCGAAAAGCTCCACGTCAACGCCACCGGGCAACCGGTTAAGAAAGGGCAGCCGCTGTTCGAACTGTACAGCCCCGATCTGGTATCCGCGCAGAACGACTACCTGATCGCCAAAAACAGCCGATCCGCGCTGAAAAACGCCGCGCCGCACACTCAAGCCGAGATGGAAAGCCTGGTGCAAAGCAGCTTGGAGCGGCTCCGTTACTGGGGCGTCTCGGAGGCCGAAATCCGGCAGTTGGAACGAGAGGAGATCGTCCGGCGCAATCTGGTCATCCGCTCGCCGGTATCCGGCGTTGTCATGGAAAAAATGGCCATTGCCGGCATGCGAGCGATGGCAGGCGACACCTTGTTCAAAATCGCCGATTTGTCCTCGGTCTGGATCATCGCCGAGGTCTTCGAGCAGGAGCTCGGTCTGATATCGAGCGGGCAGGCCGTCCGGGTCGGACTCGACGCCTATCCGGGCCGAACCTTCGACGGCAAGGTGACTTTCGTCTATCCGACCCTGAATCCCGAAACCCGGACGGCCCGTGTTCGGATCGAGCTGCCCAATCCTAAAGGGCTCCTGAAGCCCATGATGTACGCCCATGTCGAGTTGGCCGGCACCGTCCGGCCAGCCTTGGCCATTCCAGAGTCCTCGGTGCTGGAAGGGGGCAAGCGCCCTCGGGTTCTGGTGGATCGCGGCGAGGGCCGTTTCGAGCCTCGCCTGGTCCGGCTGGGTACGCGAGGCGATGAGTGGGTGGAAGTCTTGGAAGGCCTGAAGGCCGGCGAAAACGTGGTGATCAGCGCCAATTTCCTGATCGACGCCGAAAGTAACCTGAAATCGGCCTTGGACAGCTTCGGCGCTCCGGAGCCGCCGGCGCCGGGTAATCACGCCGATCATGGGGGAATGTGATGCTGGCACGAATCATCGAATGGTCGGCGCGCAACGTCTTTCTGGTGCTGCTGGCGACGGTGTTCGCCGTCTTCGCCGGCATTTATTCCGTGGTGAAGACCCCGCTCGACGCGCTGCCCGATCTCTCCGACGCACAAGTCATCGTTTACACCGAATATCCCGGCCAGGCCCCGCAAGTGGTGGAGGATCAGGTCACTTATCCCTTGACCACCGCCATGCTGAGCGTGCCCCGCTCCAAGGTCGTGCGCGGTTTCTCGTTCTTCGGCGCATCGTTCGTCTACATCATTTTCGAAGACGGTACCGACATTTATTGGGCGCGCTCGCGGGTTCTGGAATATCTGAACTTTGCCGCCAAGCGGCTGCCGATGGGCCTGACGCCCACACTGGGACCCGACGCCACCGGCGTCGGCTGGGTTTACCAATATGTCGTGCAAGGCGCCCGGCACACTTTGGCGGAACTCCGCAGTCTCCAGGACTGGTTCATCCGCTATCAGCTCGCCAAGGCGCACGGCGTGGCGGAAGTCGCCAGCGTCGGCGGCTTCGTCCGGCAGTACCAGGTCGTCGTCGATCCGCGCCGGCTCCAGGCTTACGGAATTCCATTGAGCACGGTCAGCGAGACGATCCGGGCGAGCAACCGTGATGTCGGCGGGCGGGTCGTCGAAATGAGCGAAACCGAATACATGGTACGCGGCAAAGGGTATCTACGAGGCATCGGCGATCTGGAGAAACTGGTGCTCAAGGCCGAAAACGGTACGCCGGTGCTGCTCAGGGACGTGGCTCGGGTGGAACTGGGGCCGGACGAGCGGCGCGGGCTCACCGAACTGAACGGCGAAGGCGAGGCGGTTTCCGGCATCGCCATGGCCCGCTACGGCCAGAATGCGCTGGACGTGATCCGGAATGTCAAGGAGAAACTGGCCGAAATCAGCAGCGGCCTGCCCGAGGGCGTCTCGGTCGAAGCGGTTTACGACCGCTCGGGTTTGATTTTGAGGGCCATAGCCAATCTGCGCGAAAAGCTCGTCGAAGAAACCCTCGTCGTGGCCGCAGTCTGCATCGTCTTCCTGCTCCATATTCGAAGCGCCCTGGTGGCCATCATCATGCTGCCGATCGGGGTGCTGATCGCCTTCATCGTCATGCATCTTCTAGGCATCAACTCCAATATCATGAGCCTCGGCGGCATCGCCATCGCCATCGGCGCCATGGTGGACGCCGCCATCGTGATGATCGAAAACGCCCACAAGCATCTGGAACGGGCGGAGCCTCATGAAAACCGGCTCGCCATCATGACCAGGGCGGCCCGTGAGGTCGGCCCCGCCCTGTTCTTCAGCCTCTTGATCATCACCGTCTCCTTCCTGCCGGTGTTCGCGCTGGAAGACCAGGAGGGCCGCTTGTTCAAGCCGCTGGCCTACACCAAGACCTTCGCCATGGCGGGGTCGGCGCTGTTGTCGGTGACTCTGGTGCCGGTGCTGATGCTCCTGTTCATCCGGGGGCGGATCGTGCCGGAGCACAAGAACCCCATCAGCCGGGCGCTGATCTGGCTGTACCGCCCCGTCATCGCCTTCGTGCTGCGCGGGAAGAAGTTGACCATCGCTTTTGCCCTGCTGGTTCTAGCGGTGACGGCTTACCCGCTGTCCAAGCTCGGCAGCGAATTCATGCCCACCTTGAACGAAGGCACGCTGCTGTTCATGCCCATGAGTCTTCCGGGGCTTTCGGTGACGAAGGCGGCGGAGATCATGCAGATTCACAACCGTATCCTCAAGACCTTTCCCGAAGTCGAGTCGGTGTTCGGGAAGGCCGGCCGCGCCGCCACCGCCACCGACCCGGCTCCGCTCGAGATGTTCGAAACCGTCGTCAATCTCAAGCCGGAGGACCGGTGGCGGCCGGGCATGACCACCGAAAAGCTGATCGCCGAAATGGACCATGCCACCCAGATGCCCGGCGTCACCATCGCCTGGACCATGCCCATCAAGAACCGCATCGACATGCTGTCCACCGGCATCCGAACGCCCATCGGCATCAAAGTGTTCGGTAATGATCTGACAGAAATCGAACGGCTCGCGACCGAAATCGAATCGGTCGTCAGAACCGTCCCCGGCACGACCAGCGCCTATGCGGAACGGATCACCGGCGGCTATTACCTGATCATCGAGCCGAATCGCCTGGCTCTGCCGCGCTACGGATTGAGCATCGGCGCCTTACAGGACGTGGTCGCGTCCGCGCTGGGGGGCGAGACGGTCACGACCACGGTGGAAGGACGGGAGCGCTACGGCGTGGTCGTGCGTTATCCCAGGGAATTCCGCGACTCGCCCGAGGCCATCTCCACCCAGGTGCTGGTCCCGACGCCGTCCGGCGCCATGATTCCCTTGGGGCAAGTGGCGCGCATCGGCTTGACCAAAGGGCCCGCGTCCATCCGTACCGAAAACGCCTTGCTGTCCGCCTACGTCTACGTGGATCTCCGTGGACGCGATATCGGCGGTTATGTGGACGCCGCCCGACGGGCCGTGCGCGAGCGGGTGAAATTCCCGCCCGGCTATTACCTCACCTGGAGCGGCCAGTTCGAGTACATGGAACGGGCCAAGGCCAAGCTCCGCATCGTGGTGCCGATGACGCTTTTGATCATCGTGGTGCTGCTGTATCTCAACTTCAAGCGCGTAACGGAGACGGTCATCGTCCTCTTGTCGCTGCCGTTTTCGCTGGTGGGCGGCATCTGGCTGATGCACTGGCTGGGCTATAACCTCAGCGTGGCGGTCGCGATCGGTTTCATCGCGTTGGCGGGCGTCGCGGCGGAGACCGGAGTAGTCATGCTGATTTATCTGGATCAGGCGCTGAACAAGCTGAAGGAACGACGAGCGGCGGCCGGCGAACGATTCAGTTCCTCCGACCTTCACGCCGCGATTATGGAAGGAGCGGTAGAACGGGTCAGGCCGAAGGTGATGACGGTCGTCGCCATCATGGGGGGACTCTTACCCATCATGTGGGGCTCGGGCACGGGCTCCGAAATCATGCGCCGCATCGCCGCGCCCATGGTGGGCGGAATGGTGTCGTCCACTTTATTGACCCTGATCGTGATTCCGGCGATTTACGCGCAAGTCAAAGGTTTATCCGTCGAAAAAACACCCGTTGAGGCAAGGAGGTGCGGCCGGAAATAGCGCCAATTTTGTTCGAAATACTTCGCAGTTTGGTAATCGAAAACCTTTGAAAGGAAAAAAACCATGAGAACCAAAATCGTAATTGCTGTTTTAGCCTTGTTCGGACTATTGGTTTCCTGCGCCGAAAGGAGCCCTCACCCGATGGACATGTCCGTGGCGCTTCAAAGCGCCAAGACTTCCGCCGATCATCAAGCCTTGGCCGATCATTACGAGGCGGTCGCCAGGGAGATGGAACAGAAGGCCGAGGAGCATAGGCAAATCCTCGCGCAGTTCCTGAAAGATCCTCATGACTACCCTCGGGAGTATAAAGGAGGCAGTTTCGAAGCTCATTGCAAGCGGCTGATTGATATTTACGAGCGAGCTGCCGAGGCCAATCGAGACATGGCGGAAGACCATCGACGGATGGCGGGCGGAGCCAGGTAACGCCCATCGGTTCGGGGACATGGAAGTCTCTACCCATGTCCCTTAACCTGATCGAGGTTAACCGTTCACATCCAGCCCCCGGATGGGAATAATCATCCCGCCCCGGTGATTTAATGGGAAAACATCATGCCGATCATCGCCACTCCATCTGATTATCGGTTTCCATGGTATGTGCGGCTTTTCTTTTGGAACCAGAAGCGCCGCTATGGCGGCGTGCTCGAATCCGCGCGCCTGTGGGCACGAATGCCCAAAGTCTTTGCCGCCCTGGCGCTGCTCTATGGTGCGCTCGACCGCCGCACCTCGTCGATCGAATCGACACTACGCTCGCTCATCACGGTCCGTGTCTCCCTGATCAACGGCTGTCATTTTTGCGTCGATCTCAACTTTTTTCTCGTCCTCCGGCGTGGACTCGATCCGGAAAAGCTGGCGCCGATTGCCGATTTCGACACGAGTCCTTTGTTCAGCGAGCGGGAAAAGGCCGCGCTGGCTTACGCGGAGGCCGTGACCGACTCGGGCCGCCACCCCGCGTCGAAGCACTTCGAGCAACTGCGCCGCCATTTCGATGACGATGCGATCGTCGAATTGACTGCTCTGATCGCCTTTCAAAACTTGTCGAGCAAGTTCAATGCGGCCTTAGGTGTAGAACCGCAGGGATTCTGCCCCGTGATTCCGAAACCGAAGGCCGAAGAGGACACGCCATGAGTTCAGTCCGTTTGAGCGTTTCTTCAAAATCCGGTGTCACGGCTCTGACGATCATTCAATCGCATCCCAGGAGAGGTTCATGCTGAAACCCAATAGAAGCCGATGCCGTTTTGGCATCCTCTTGGCGGTCGCACTTTGGAGCCTAGCGGCCGCCGGAGAACAGGCAGAACCTCGCCTGGACTTGGAACGCCTCGTTCAAGAAACCCTGGAGAACAATCCGGACATCCAGTCCGCGCGGCAGCGTTTCGAGGCCGCCCGAGCGGTGATCCCGCAAGTCCGGACCTTGCCCGACCCCAAGATCAATCTGGGCTATCGGGAGGTCGTCGAGCGGGAAGCGATGTACGGGGTCAGCCAGGAAATTCCCTTTCCGGGCAAGCTCGGCCTCAGGGGCGAGGTGGCCGCGAGCGAAGCCGATCGGATCGAACAGGAATACCTGGCGGTGCAACTGAATGTGGTGGCGCAACTCAAGGAAGCCTTCTACAACCTGCATCTGGTGCACAAATCCCTCGAAGTCGTGCGGAAGAACCTCGGTTTGCTGCAAAACTTCGAGAAAACCGCGAAAGCCCGCTACATGGTGGGACAAGGGACGCAGCAGGACGTGTTCCGCGCCCAGACCGAAATCTCGCGGGTGCTGCAGCGTCTGGCTATTCTGGAACAGCAGGGCATATCACTACGGGCAGAGATCAATCAAATTCTCCGGTATCCGCCCACCCGCCCTTTGGGCGTGCCTCAGGAGATCCGGGTCACGCCCCTTGAACACAACCCGGTAGAAATCCAGGCACTGATCGAGCAGGCGGCACCGCTGCTGCGGGCGCAAATGAAAGACATCGAACGGAGCGAAAATGCCATCGCTTTGGCGAAACGCGAGTATTTCCCCGATTTCGAGCTGAGCGCGCTGGGTCTTCGCAACGAAACGATGCGGCGGGACGGCTATCAAGTGATGCTGGGTGTCCGGGTACCGCTGTATTACGCCACCAAACAACGTTACGGCGTGAAGGAGGCGGTGGCGAGACGGGAGGCCGCCCTGCAGGACTGGTGGGCGGTAAAACAAGCGCTTTCGGCCCGGGTGCAGGACAACCTCGCTCGCGCACAGAGGGCGGAAGAACTGGTCAAACTGCTGGCGGAGGCCCTCATTCCGCAAGCGCGCCTGACCCTGGCCTCGGCGCAGGCGAGCTACGCCGTCGGCAAGGTGGATTTTTTGACCTTGCTCAACAGTCTCTTGACCTTGCAGGAAAACGAGATCGAACTGCACGGCGAGATGACCGAACACGAAAAAGCGCTGGCCCGGCTCGAGGAGATTATCGGAGAAAGACCATGACAAAACGACAGGATTGGCGTTTTGCACGCACGGCAGTGCGCCCGGAGGGTGGAGCACAAGGATGTGCGCCATGATAAACGGATGGCACCCGCCGCGATCTAGAACGCTGTGGGCGGTAGGACTGATTACTTCGTTGCTGCTTGTAGGGTGCGGAAACGAGGGGCCCGCACCCGCTACCCCGCCGCCAGCGGACCACGCCGGCCACGGGGCGGCTCCGGGCGAAAAAGAGGCTGTACCGCCCGTCGCGGTCCCGGGTGGCACCAATACCATGACCATCAGCCCGGAACGGCTACAGGAGATCGGGGTCCGGTTCGAGATTGCGGAACAGCGGCCTCTGACCCGAACGATCCGGACTGTGGGCCGGGTCGAGATCGACGAGCGCAAACTCGCCAACGTCAACATCAAGATCGAAGGCTGGATCGATCGGCTGTACGTGAGCGCCACCGGGGATCGCGTCAAGCAGGGCCAAATATTGTTCACTTTGTACAGCCCTGATCTGGTCGCCACCCAGCAGGAATACCTGCTCGCTCTGCAAAGCGTCCGAGACCTCGGAACGAGCGAATTCCCGGAAGTGGCGCAGGGCGCCCGGTCCTTGCTGGAGGTGACGCGCCGGCGCCTGCTCCTGTGGGACATCACCGAAGACCACATCGAGGATCTCGAGCGCACCGGCGCAGTGCTCAAGACCCTGCCCATCCACGCGCCGATTTCGGGCACCGTCATCGAGCGCAAGGCCGTGGCCGGGATGTACGTCAAACCGGGCGAGCCTCTGTATACCATCGCCGACCTGACCTCGATCTGGATTCTGGGCGACATTTACGAATACGAACTGCCTTTGATCAAGGTCGGGCAGACTGCCGATGTGACGCTCTCGTACGATCCCAAAACCCATTTCGAAGCGCGCGTCGACTTCATCTATCCCACCCTTGATCCGCAGACGCGCACCGCCAAAGTCCGCTTCACGCTGGCTAATCCCGAGGAACGGCTCAAGCCGGACATGTACGCCAACGTCGAGCTGAACGTCCCGCTGGGGCTGCGGCTCGCGGTGCCGAAAGATGCGGTGCTCGAAACCGGGGAGCGGAAAATCATCTTCATCCACCATGGCGGCGGCAAGCTCGAATGGCGCAACGTGACAACGGGGGTGCGAGGCGCGGAATGGGTCGAGATCACCGAAGGCATCGAGCCGGGCGACCACGTCGTTACCTCGGCGAACTTTCTGATCGATTCGGAAAGCCAG
>NZ_JBDIVO010000088.1:0-14705 GCF_039794385.1 Methylocaldum sp.
GTCGACGGGGAGAAGCATCGCCATTCCCGTGGTGTGCATGATCTCGATTTCCTCTGGCGCCGACTCCCAGCCCTCCGTCCTGGCGCGAGCCCGGAGAAACGCGAGCTCTTCCGGCTCAAGCCGGATTTCGAACGGGTGGTCCTCGGCCCGGCGGCAGACATAGGCGATGCCGGCCAAGATGAAGTCGTAGCGGCCGCCAGTCTGATACCACGCCCGATTCGCGGCGTACAGCGTGTCGAAGAAAGTAATCTCCGCACCCTCCAGCACAGCGTCGATCTGCGCTTCGACGCCGCCTTCCCACACCCGCACCCGCTCAATGGTCAGCGTATGCTGCGAACCGATGGACCAGAACGGATACAGCGAGACGATATTGTTGAACCTCGGTTCCACTCGAAGCACCGCCATCACGCCCTGCGAGGGCCCGGGCCATGAGAGATGAAAGGCCGCAGGCCACTCCGGCGGCTCCTTCCTGGGAGCAGGGCGGTGGTCGGCAAAAGCGCCGTGAACCCGCATCTCCGGCACCAGTTGTGGTAAGCGCTCGAATACTTCTCTGGCGTCGTCGAAAAACGGTTCCCAGTGGGAGCCCATGAAGTGCGGCGTATCGTCGGGTTCGAACTGGAAAAGCTCCAGCCACCTTCTATGCCCGTCACCGCCCGGTTCCAACGTATCCAGGTCTTCCGGCGTCGCCAGCCGCAGCCGTGCAAACTTAACGTCCAGCAGTCGTTCGCCCTTCCTGTCGAAGCAGACCTTTACGCGGCCTTCCGCTTCGCCTTCCAGCACCGTGCCCAGGCCGAAGAACGGGTGCAGCACCCGTTGGTCAGTTTCGAAGGGCGGCACCGTGTCATTCCTTATGCAGGCACGAACAGGCCGAGGCCGAAGTGGCATTGATCGCCGATGGCGAATGGTCGTGGCTTCCTGAGTCCTGAGAACTCGATGCGGAACATGCGGCCGTAGCCCTTTACTTCGCAATTCCTTCGGCGCCGGCAGAAGCTCATGGCGCGTATGAAGCGCAGATTGTCCACAAGAACGCCCACAGACAGGCCGAAGGGAAACCCGCTGTCCGGGTTTTTCAACGACGCACCGGCAAATCGTTGACCACCGAACGAGGTGCCGTCAGGAAGCGGCGGATAGTCAGGCGGAGGTGCGATGATGGGAAAGAATTGCCGAGGCGGCAGGGGTTCGGCTATTTGTTTCATCGCTATTGCGGCTTGAGCCTCCGCCAACTCGTCAGGTGCGTAATCGTAGACGACTTCCTGAATCGATCGTACCTCATCATCTTCGGTTATGACCCCCTGAATCTTCAGTCCCTTCAGAATCTCTGGCGTAATCGGCCGTGTGCGTCCTGAACGGCCCCGGCCATGCGTCAGGTGCACCGGACAGAAGTAGGGCGTCGCAGAGATAAAAACCGATGTGGTGCAATCCTCTCCCGCTCCGTTCTTCAACCGCCAAGGAGAGAATTCCTCTTCTGTTCCCACATAAATCGGTGTGATGAGGAGATCCGGCCGCCCGCCGCGTTGCCTGATCCTTACCAGACGCCGCAACGCGGCGATTTCGCTCGGCCCAAATCCGGCGTGGCAATAAACCGTCACATGGTCGATAAGGCCATCGTTATCTTCGTCCGTAGGCCACCAGTACGCATGATCGTGATCGACGCAAGGTTTGCCGTTTTCATCGTGCCCGCTGAGATTGCGGCTTTTCTCTCGGTGCAACGCCAACACCGCGCTGCGGAATTTGTCCGCGACCAGCAAGGTATCCGTGAGTGGTGGAAGCACGGGCCGCTGGACGCTGGTAGTGTTGAGCGCGTAGCGAACTACATGAACGGTCTCTATTCGAGGGGCGCGCTTGTGCGGTGTGGGCCGTGGCAAATTGTAGACCGCACGGGGCACGGCATAATGCACCCAGCGGCTGCCGATGGGGCGCTCAAGGCCATCTTTCATGTCCTGGCCCGACTCGCGCAGAAGGCAGCGCAGAAGAAGCTTGTCGTCAGGCTCCTTTTCCAACAACGCTCCGAAATCGCTTGGTTCTTTTGATCTGCTCGGGTTGAGCTTGTTGGTACGCGGAAGAAGTTGCCGCGCCTCGGTAGCAAGACCGTATTCCCGATTGTCAATCAGTGGAAGCGACGTGAGCTTGCGCTCCAGCGTGTAATCCCGATGCTCCTGTCCATCCGGCTTTCCGCCATCCTCGATGCATACGCAACGCCAGTGCGTTTTGCCAAGAACAACTCCTTCCGGTGCATCGAGTAGCACAGTATGCAGTTGCGCCTCGCACCACGACTCGGCCCGGCCGAAGTAGGTCATACGCTGAAGGATGCGCTTCAGGTCTCTGATGCGTTGATCCTCGGGATCAGGCGTGATATCCGGCCAGCAAAAGAATATCGGCTGTTGCTTGTCCACCACCGCGAAGGTGTCGAATACCGCTGATCCGGAGTTTTTGACCATGCCGCTTTTGTGAATCGGAAAGAACTGGCGGGTATGACCGCCGCTGGTGCGCGGCAGCCAGATCTCCGGCGCAGGCGCGAGGCATGCGAGCAGCGCCGCGAGCCGCGAAAGCGGAATTTCGTCCACCGGCCCATCGCCATACCAATTGTCCGGCAGAGCGACGTAATCGGCAGGCGGCCCAATCGGCGCGGGATTTTTTTTGGGTGGTTTCGGTTTCTTGCCTGCGCCCGAAACAAAATCTGGCGGCGGCAACGTCGTAAGTCCCCGCCCCGCTACGGCCACGAGTGCGCGCAGTAATCGCCACGGCGACGGCGGCCAATCCACCTTACCGTCGCTGTGATGCGCCTGCCAGTGGTGCAGATGCGCCCGACCGGTGAGGAAACGGATGGAGATGGTCAGTGCCATATCATTCCTCGGGTTCTTCGGTACCAGATACTTTCTTCTGTTCCTTTTTCCACTTCTCGTTCCAATCTTTGATCGCCGCTTTCACTACCGCATGCGCGGGATTTTCAATCTCCTCTTCGTTCTCATCTGGCGTTTTTTCAGGATTCAGTTGCAACAGAGCGTTCTGGTCGTCCTCGGGCCAGTCGCCAGTCAAGACGAGTTTAGTGACTGATTTTTTAGTCCCTTTCTTTCCGGAGGATACCTCCTTTATCTCGGCGCGCCCTTCAAATCCGGACAGATTGAACTGATCTTTGAGAACACCCTCCGGAAGTTCCTTCTGCCCGGAAACATCCACTCTGTACGTTAAAACAAGGACACGTCGTTGCTGCCATTCATCCCCGCTCTCTTGCCGGGGAAAGCAGCTGTCCTTACGCGTCACAAAGTCGCTTCTGATTTCGGTCGACTCGGGCCAAGGAAATCCATTGCTGGCGCCATTCGTTTGCCCGCTCAACTGCGTGCTTATCTTTCTCACCTCGAACTCACATGCGGTCCTGAGTCGTAGATAGCCACGCAGAAAGCGGTCTATCTTGTACAACGCCCACGACTGCAGGAAGCGGCGTCTTTCTTCATCCAGGTTGTAGCTGTTTAGCGTTGCAAGATGCAATATGAATGAGGCGCGAATGCACGGAGAGGTAAACTCCTGACGAGGGTAGGGGACGTTATCCTTCGCGGTCACTTCACCGCGGTAAACACCTCCAGAATTTGCCTGATTCGGAGAACTCGCCTCGATGTATCCGGATACCAATCGGGGCAACCGGATGCGCCCATCAATCTCTTCGAGAAAGACCCCGTGCAACACACAGCCTGGGTCACGCGCAAATATCGCCGGCACCATTTTCCAGATGTGAACCGGTCGCCCCTTGTTGGCCTTCAATTCATTTTTCAATACATCTCTGAAGACCACTCCGTTTTGCTTGGCTCCTAGTACGTATGGTGATGCGAGACGATGCGGTTCACGTACTGATGAAGTGAGAAACGTGTTGTTCTGATGCCCATCCAAAACCCGGACATATGGGATTCCCTGGCAATCGGCGTTGTAATCGTCTCCCTGGAGACATACCGCTTCAAGGTGGTTGCCTATCGACTGGACGGATTCAACGAGGAGCATGTCCACCGTGTTCAGGACTGCTTCTTTCTCATCATTTGACTTTGGCTGATCGAATCCCTTGTACAGTGCCGGCCCAAGGTCGGGAAAACCTGTTGGCTGGAAACGTCCCCCGGTGCCAGGTGCAACAGTAAGTTCAGCCTCAACCAGCAGTCGTGATGCGTTGTCCAGCGGTGATAAATCGAGCGGCATGGCATTCCTCCTTTTCAAAGATTCGATGTTCGTGGTTTGATGGCGAGGGCGGCGAGGACGCCGGCGTGTCGCACGGGGACGAGCAACATCCCGGCAAGCCGCCGGCAGTCCTCTGAGGACATTTCAACTTCCGCGGCGTCTGCATCGTGCGGGTCGAAGATGGACGGATAGCCCTTGGCGCGCAGCTTGCGAGCGGCGATCGCGACCGTATCAGCCAGCCTTCCGGCACGAAGCAGATTCAAGATTTCCGGTGCCAGGGGCGGATAGGGTTCTTCGCCGGTACGTCCCCTGGTTCTCCCCTCGGCCGGTAGAGCCGGCAAGCGCCCGCCCACGAAACAGAGCTTCAATAGCGCATAAACGCGGGGCAACGCGAAGGCGTCGCGCAATTCCTGTTCGGTCAGCAAAAAGCCATCACGCCATATGACAGGTTCTACGTCCGCACGCGGCTCGTCATCGGAGTCGAACCAGACAGCGCTGGAATGCAGCTCTGGCGTAGGATCGTATTTCTTCTGGGAGCGGTCGATGCTTTCCGGACTCCAGGTTCCCGTATCAATCAACGCTAGCGCGTGGATCAGATCGCCCAGCCGCTCTTCATCGAGTTCGCCATTCCATAGGGCGAGCAGATCGCTGAAACTGGCACCGTATGCGCTCCACAGCGGCAAACCTTCGCCCTTGCATATTGAGGCGTCAATTAACCGGCGACGCAGCACCGCGGCAAGGTTGTCGAACAACGTAGCGCCACGCGCCCAGACGGCAGAACGGGAGGTGTCGTCCCAGCGCCAGGAGTTTCCTTGCCGAGTCACCGGCAGCAGATTGGCGCGAAGGGCTTCAACGGCCGACACCGATCGACCATCACGCTCACCCCAAGGGGCGATGCTCGCGATGGCGCGGGCGAGGCGGCATTCGGCGGTTCCGTCATTGCTCGCCAACCACCTGTTTGATAGCGGAGGAATCGGACGGACATTGCGCTCTTGAAGACCTTGCCCTTGCTTGTACTTGACCTTGCCCAGAGTCACACCAAGCTCGCGTTCAAGGTTGGAGGCGACAGTGAGTAGATTGAGTGCGGACCTTGAGTCCACCTCCGATGCCTGGTTCGCCGATGATGCAAAATCGAAGATGGCCTGATCTAGACGACTGCGTGCGGCAACGATGCGTTTTGGCTGATTGGCATGGTGTTGAATCAACTCGCTGACTTGTTCAACAAACGGATCGAGATCCGTGCCCAGATCAATTCCAATAACTCTGCGAGCCGGTATTTCTCCCAGCGATATCGCAAGGGTTGTTGTCTGATCGCCCGATCCGCTTCGCTCCAGCAGGCCGACTCTGTGAAACGATGCGATCCCTCTTTCTTGTCCAAAGGAAGATACTGCCAAGGCAAATTGTGTTGCACGCGTAGCAGTGCGTTGGCCTTGAGTGATCCGTCCTTCCACGAAAAGACGGTCTATTTCCTGAAAGGAGGCGGGTCTGGTCCAGATTGGGTACCAGACTTCTCCCCGACTCTTGCCTTCATTTTGCCCCGATACCTCCAGCGGGCCTACCGCTGTTGCGCCGCCCACGGCGCTGTCACAATAAAATGGAAATGCAGGTTGTTCCTTACGTAGCACCTCCGCCCGCCGGGTCGCTGCTGAGGCCCAGAGCACAAGACCCTCCATTGTGAGAATGAAGTCCCACGGATTTACCCTCTTTTTGGGCGATGCAACGAAGGCTTGCCCGATATTCGGAGCTTCGACCAAGGCAGGCGAATACAGGCCACCTGCTGCATCGTCTTGACGGGATTTGATGCCCGGTTTGTTCAACAATGCCGCACGCAAACGCAGTTCGGACAATTGCCCGGTTTCACTTGGCCAAAACTGTTCCGCTAAAGTAACTACCGGGAGATGTTCGCACAGGCGCGCGTAGTAATTGCCGATATACGAGTTCACGCCCTCTGCACCGCAATCGGCCAGTAACTGAAACGAGTACAAAGCATCTTCACGGCGCCGTGACAACGCGCCGACGGCATCCAACCACCGTAACGCTGAAGGTGACGTGAGGCGATCGCGGAGGATACTGACAAGGCGTGCCCTCTCCTTGGCCTTCTTGGGCTGACTTTCCAGCTTTTTCAACACCTCTTTCAGCTCAGCGGAAAGGCCGTCTTCGTGATCTGGAAGGTTTACCATGCCTCCCATCGATTGCAGCGCTTCCTGCAGGCATGTGCGAATCGGTTCGAAACGTTTGTTCGTGGAATTCGCGAGGTCGCGGAGATTCTTATTTGGGGTGCCGCGTTTATCTCCACGCTTTGGTGGTTGTTTGTCCGGCGGCCACCAACCGGAATTCACTGACCAGGGCGCGGGTAGCGGAGATGGTTGATAACGATCCTTGAACCAACCGATCAGCTCATCTTCAAACGCAAATCGACTGAACAAGGCGAAGTAACCATCCTTCCAATACCCCATCGCATTTGGGTCCGCCTGCTCCACCACCAGGCGGAACACTCCGAGCGCCTTGAGATAGTTCCCCAGCGGTTCAGGCGTGCAACCGGGCAGGGTAAGTAGGCGGCTCATATCTCGCCTCCTTGCTCGAAACGCTCGCGCCAAGTGTCCATGAGTGGGCGCCAGTTGTTCTTGTCGGCGGCGCGCAGCGCCCGGAGATAGCGTTCGGTCGCTTCGCCGGGATCGGGAGTGGGGTCGACATCCGGCAGCGTGAGCCTGCGCGTCAGCAGGTCGATGAAGACGCGCGTGACACGGCCGTTGAAGTCGGCGAAGGGATGAATACTGAGCAGCCGGCCTTCGGCAAAGGCAAGGGCCTCCAACCAGTGGTCGTCCGGTTCCGGCGGGAGTGATTCGAGGCGCGCTTGAAGGTCGCGTACGTATTCGCACATGTGCTGCGCGACTTTGAAGTGCGGCGGCGGTTCATGATCGCCGACTACGACATCCTTGTCGCGCCAACGCCCAGCGAAGTCTGGCGTCAGGTCACCGCAGATGCGGCGATGAAGGTCAAGAAAGAGGTTTTCGGTTAATGCATGGCCGTCGAGCTCACCGTCTTCGATGGCTTTTTGCAAGGCCTCGACCCGGCTTGCAAGGTAAGGCGCCAGCTCGGCGTAGCTCAGAACGCCGAGAGTGGTGGTCAGGTGCCGTGTCGCTGCGTGAGGCGGGCGAGTTCCTGTTCCAGCATCCGCTGATCCACCGGTTCCCCCTCGAATGCCATGCTCCGCGCCACCTTGCGCGGCAGGCGGGCGAGACGAATCCGGCGCTGTTCCTCCGGCGGGAGGTTGCGCCAACGGCGTATGGCGGCGATCCAGTTCATATTTGCTATTATCGGCCGTGGGCTGTTCGGCTTCAAGCTGTTCCCTGCGGCTCGCACGCCAGTCGGCCACGCGCTGCAACGTTTCCAGGTAGGCGAGCCGGAATGGTCCCAGCCGCTCAAGCAAGCCCTGCATGCGTTCTCGCCATGAGGGGCCGTAACGGAGGGACAACCCGAGTTCCATGGGATCGAGATTCAAAAAGACTTCAGTAGCTTCGATTTTATTGCCGTTCGAATCCGGCATCTTGGAGGCGGGTAACCGGTCGCAGTCACGGACACCTCGCGCCTGACGCCGTTCCGCAGGGCAAGGATCGGGAACGTCAGTACTGCCATCGTCTGAAGAACTACGCAGCGACATGCGTACCTTGCCGTGATGGGCAGCGACGAGGTAGAGGAGAAGATCAAAGTCATCCCCGGAGAGTTTTGCAAGCTCTTCAGCGGCTGGGCCGCTTTCCTTTGCGCAACCCTCGGTCTCCGCCTCTTCCCCAAAATCCTTCTTGTTCAAACCTTCGGGCCACGCGAACGCGGGGTGGTCCGGACGGGCCTGCCGCAGCGTTTCCATAATCGCCAACGCGCTAGCCAACTCGTGGCGGAAACCGGGTCGGCGTTTGTCCGTTTGATCGCCGGGTTTCGGTTTGTCACGCCGCCAGGCATCCTTGTTGTCATCACGCTCTTTCCCTTTTGATGATTTGCCATCCGGCGCTTTGGCAGCGGGCTCGCCTTCAAGTTGTCCCGCTTTGGCTTGATCCAAGACATCCGGTTTGAAGTTCGCCTCAAAACATTCATGCGCCTTGCCGCGGTCGTGCCAACGCGCCGCCAGCTTCGAGAGTTTAAGGTCCGCCTCTGGAAGCAACTCCTTACCTACTCGATCCATCTGCTTACAGACGTGCCACAAGTGCTCGCTAAGCTTCACCCATCCGGGGAGCTCGGACAGCGGTTCGCCGTCTTCGCTGTTGTTATTTTCATCCAGCGCGCTGGTAAAATTTTTCTCCCCCGGTTCAACGGGAAGAAGTTCGAAATTCCTGTCGTTCGGATCGCCAGTCCAGCCGCGAGTTGTGTCATATCCGCCGCAAGACGTTTCGATCAGGAAGACTTGGCCGGGGTAGATCAGCTCGCTCTGGTCGGCATGCACGGGCTCCCAGCCTTTTCGGTAATTCCGACGCCAGACGCGGCCATGCTTGAGCAACCCCGGTAGTGCCTCCCGGAAACGGTAGAACGCCACCGGGCACAGCTCCCGCCGGTCAGGCTTGACGTGTCGGTCAGGTTCGCCTCCGATATCGCGCCAGAACACTTGGACATCCAATTCCTCACCGTCGCGTATGTATCGCCGGATGTCCACGTCCGCGCCGGTCAAGTCTGGCGTGGTGTCAAACAGGTCAAACAGATCCTTGTCGCGCGGAACAAAGCGCGGGTTGTACGGAAAGAGCTTGTGGGCGGTGCCTGCGTTCTTTGGCTGATCCAGATCGGCTTTTAGTTCCTTCAGGGGTTTCAAAGCAACATCTGTCAGCTTTTCCAATTGGCGCTTGGCTTCCGTTAATTCATTCTCGGTGTAGGGCAATGCTGTTGACTCGTGGGCCGACGTATCCATCCAATAGATCACGCCGTTCTCACCTGCCCGTCGGGCGCAGCGCCCAAACCGCTGTACCAGCGACGCCCATGGAGCCAGCTCGGTAAACAGGACTTTTGCCGAGATATCCACGCCCGCCTCTACGACTTGTGTTGAGACGATGACGCGAGGTTTTTGATTGTCACTTGCGAACAATTTCTTCCATTGCTCACGCTCCATGGGTCGGAAGCGTGAATGAATAAGATGAATATCAACGCCATTTGATTGCGTGCTGATTCGCTCATACAGCAAGGTGGCCCGCTCAACCGTGTTGACGATTACCAGCGTTAAGCCGTCGGAAACCTTGTGCTTAACAATCGCTGACACGAGAGAATCGAGGTAGCTGCTGATATCTGGTTTGCTCTTCTCACCTCGCCGGACTAGCAGTCTAGCAACTGGCTGTTTCTCGGCGACGCTCTTGGTATTGGAAAACAGCTTCTTTATGTTTACCTGTTGATCATCCTTATCGGTGAGACAATAGCGCCGATGGTCCCAGGCATTTTGAGCGCATGGTTGCCAATCCACGGCCGAATCAAGCCAATGGCGTGCCATGGTTGCGCTCATCCACAGCGAGCGGCACGGACGGGCAACCGGATTCTCCGTTTCTTCGGGAAATCCGCTCGTGCCACGCAATCGCAGGGCCTTGCGCCACGCGTCCAGTTGCAGACTCGTCGCCAGACTCGTGTCCATCAATTGGATTTCATCGAAAACCCACAGACAATCGTTGTTGAGCAGGCCGAAATCCATTGGCCAGCGAGCGCGCCCTGCCGCATAACCCCGGTTCAAGGCACGCGACAGCAGCATATCTTGCGTGCCGATGAGGATCGCATCACACTCTGGCCATGTGACCCAATCGGTATGTTCGGCACCACCCATGAGCAGGTGCACTGCTATCGGTGCGCCGCTGAGCTTTTCCTGGCTTGCCCATCCATCGGACGGAAGGCTCTTGGAATCGGGTTGCGGTTCGTAACTCTTTAATCCATCATTCCGATCGTTCCACTCGACTGATCCGGCAAGCATCCCCAGTTGATCAAGCCAACGAACGATGTTGTCGTGGGTCTGGCCTACCAGTACACGCATGGGCAGGCACCAGACCAACCGCCTTGGTGTCTCGGAATCGTTCATGACGCGGCGTTTCCATGCCCAGGCCAGGGTCACTGCCGCAGTCTTGCCCATCCCGGTCGGGACATCCAGCAAATCCGGCCACGGTCCTTCCGCAAGCCGCCGCTGGTAGTCATAGGGCTCTTTGAGCCCCGTCGCCTGTTTGAAGAAATCGTCGAAGGTCACAAGATCCTCCCGGTCAATTATCTCGGCGCGTTTTTATTCGAAGGAGTTCTGGAATGGCAGTGTCGCCTTCCCCCAAGGCTGCAGGGAGCGACATGCCGCAGCATCGACGGCGGTTTGTGCCTGGCCAGAAACGTAGCTACAGTAATTTCTTGTGGCCACTTTGAGGCGATCATGGAAGTTTCTGTTCGCGAGCTGAAAAGCCGCCTGTCCGAATACCTGCGTCGGGTGGCCAACGGCGAGGAAGTGATCGTGACGTCGCACGGCAAGCCGGTGGCGCAATTGCTGCCGCTACGCAGCCGGCGTCGTGCCGTTTTGACGGAGACGGAGGTGATCGGCCGCTTTCGGGGCCTTCCCTGGGTGCGTCCGGGAAGCGGCAAGAAACCCGCGTTGCCGAAGCCGCTGATCCGGATCGGGAAGGGCGAAAAGACGCTGGCGGAGATCGTGAGCGAACAGCGCGGATGATCGTCTACCTGGACACCTCCGCCCTGGTGAAGCTGTTCGTGAAGGAAGTGCGCTCGGACCGCGTCCGGCAGGCGGTTTCCCGGGCAAGGGTGGTCGCTACCCACGTGATCGCCTATGTCGAGACCTGCGCCGCGTTCGCGCGAGCGGCCCAAGTCCGCGGATAGGACGCGCTGTTGCCTGCCTTGCGCAGGAATCTCGACAGCCAATGGGAGGCGCGGGAGATACTGAACGTGACCGAGCCGCTGATTCGCCGCGCGGCCGATCTGGCCGGGCGCTACCGCCGGCGGGGTTACGACAGCCTCCATTTGGCCGCGGCCGAATCGGCGTTCGAGGTTTTCAGAAGTCATGTGCCGTTTCATTTTGCGGTGTTCGACGGCGAACTGAGCGATGCGGCGAAGCAGCTCGGCATTCCATTGCTCGAAGCGTAGCGCGTCGCCACCGGATGCCAGGCGACAGCCGACGGGATGACGCGTGAGCAAGCCCTCTGCTTCGAAGGTATCCAAAACTGACTGGAAGCGCGTCGATGCGCTTCGGGACGAGGACATCGATTTGTCGGACAACCCAGAGGTAACTCCGGAAATGTTCGCGAAGGCGGTTGTCCGCCGGGGGCTGGTCGTTGCTCCGCCCAAGGAGCAGGTCACGCTGCGGCTGGATGTCGATGTGCTCAACTGGTTTCGCTCCCAGGGCAAGGGTTATCAGACGCAGATCAACGCGCTGCTGCGCGCTTATATGGAAGCTCGACGCGGCAAGTAATTTGTGGGCCGCGCCTAAGGTGCCGCTGGTAGTCGTAGGGCCTTTTGAGGCCCGTCTCCTGTCTGAAGAAGTCGTCGAAGGTCACGAAGTTCTCCCGGTTGGATCAGATATACCGGCCCGTTCTGTAACAACGTTGTGGACGGGGAGTGCTGTCTTCCGCAAGGCTGTAGGGAGCGACATGCCGCCGGTTCGACGGCGATTTGTGCCCGGTTCCAAATGTAGCTACAATTAAATCAATGTAGCTACAAAAGGGCGCGCCCATGGAAGTCTCCATCCGCGAGATGAAAAACAACCTGTCCCGATACCTGAAGCGCGTGCAGGCGGGCGAGGAGGTGATCATCACGGACCGCGGCCGGCCGGTGGCGCGCCTGTTGTCCGCCCCGTCTGTAAGCGAGGACCCGTTGGAGGCCGCCGTGAGGCGGCTACAGGCCCAACCGTGGATACGGCGAGGCAGCGGCGGAAAACCGAAGGGGCTCAAGCGCCCGATCAAGCTCAAGCCCGGCTCGAAAACCCTCGCCGAGACGATCGTCGAGGACCGGGGATGATCCTGTATCTGGATTCGTCGGCCCTGGTGAAGCTTTTTTTCGAGGAGGCGCACGCCGGTCGTGTGCGGCAGGCGGTAGCCGATGCCTTTCTCGTTTGCTGCCATGCCGTGGGCTCCGTGGAAGTACGTTCCGCCTTTGCCCGGAAATATCGGGAAGGGGCTGTTTCCAGGGGAGACTTTAACCGGGCGCGCAAGCAATTTCTTGCCGATTGGGCAACGCTTCACGTGGTCGCCGTCAACGACGCGCTGCTCGATCACGCGGGTGGGCTGGCCGAAAAGCACGGCTTGCGCGCTTATGACAGCGTTCACCTGGCGGCGGCGCTCGAGGTCTTCGGTCTGCTCGGCGATCCTGGCTCGTTCTGTTTCTCGACCTTCGACGCGGCCCAGGCCCGCGCCGCGGCGTACGAACGGCTCCCGCTGCTCGGCTAGCTTTCCCATGGCCTCCGCTCCGTAATCGTCATCCGGCGCACCTCGCGCTATCCATCGTTTTCTACGGCGTCTTATCGAGCGTCGTAAAAATGGTTGATACCGCTCAATCCCTCATCCCCGGCCCTTCTCCCCGGGGGAGAAGGGAGATTCGAGATACAAATGGGTTGTCATCCATTTGTACGAAGCTTAATAAGGCGCGCCATGAAGTTCCGCTTCGCCTTGTGCTTGGTCCGCAGGGCCTCGGTCCAGGCGGCGAACTCCCGCTTTTTTCCGGTGCGCTTCATCAGTCCGCCGATCTTTTCGATCAGCGCGGCGGCCTGGTCGTAGGCCTGGTTGTTTTTCCGTTCGACCACGGGCTCCACACGGGCCTGGTAGATGGCGATGGATTCTTCCGGACGGTCCTTCTCCAGCGCTTCGGCGAGCCGCAGCCATAGATCCTCGGCGCAGCCGCCAGCCTTGGCTTCCGCGAGCGCCGTATCCGGGTCCCCCTCCCAGAGGAAGATTTCCACCAGCAGCGAATTCCCGGTCGATGACCAACCCCAGCGGCCCCGCTTTTGACCGGTGTCCTTGGAAGCGGCCCGCACCTGGGCGAGGGCCTTGTCGCGCCACTGTGGCCAGGTCTTCGCCCGGCCGGCACTCCGTTTCAGCCGTTGGTAGGCGGCGAGGCTCGGCCAGCGGCGGAACTGGTCCCAGGCGAGGGTCAGGGCATCCTCGTGGCGCTTTGCGCGGTGATAGGCGGCGATCAGGAATTCGACCAGCGGCTCGTGGGGCTCGCCGCGGAACGCCTGGTGCCCGCGCTCGGCCCACTCGAGGGCCTCCTCGTGCCGGCGCGCCTTGGCGAGCAGTTCCGCAATTTCGAAGAAACTATGCGGGGAAGTCAGGTTCCGACTCTTGATCTCGATCAAACGATCGAAGTCGCCGTCCCGGCGGGCGAGGGTTTCCATGATCGCGGTGAGAGTGAACCGCCGCTCTTCGTCCCACGGCTCCCTGTCTCCCGGCTTGCGCGCCGGGACCTTGCTCCACGCTGCCTCGGCCAGTTTTCGATAGTGGTCCATCCCGCTTTTGCCGAGCAGCGGTGCGTAGTCCTCGAAGCGGAAGAACCCCCAGTCGTCGCGCAGTTGCAGGTCGAACAGCCGCTTCGCCAGCGCCTCGCCGTCCGGGCGGGCGGCTTTGCAGGCTTTCAGGTGCAGCGCGCCGATCTCTTCGAGAAGCTGGCCCAGTCCGCCGTCCGAGTCGTCGACGTTCTCGTAGGCATCGAAGCCGAGGGCGATGGCGTACTCCGCGAGCTGAACCGTCTCGTCCGCCCGGCGGTCCTTCAGCAGCCCTGACAGCAGTTCGGACACCGGGGCAGCCTGCGCCAGGTAGCCGCGCACGCCGTAGTAATCGACGAAGCCGTGCACCGTCATTGCCTTGCGCACCGTATCTTTGAGCGCCTTGAGATTCCCGGGCGCGATTTCCCGCGCCGCCTTCACCCGCATCCGGTTGCGGAAATCGGGATCTTCTTCCGCCTGCGCCAGAATCAACGCCACCAGCGCCGGTTTGTCCTCGCGGTTAAGGTATTCCCGCAAGGCGTCGAAGTCCTCCGGCGTGGCGGAAAACGGGGTCGCATTCTTTCCGTCCTCGTGCTGCGCCAGCCAGGCGAGGCCGGTGGCTACCACGTGTTTGCAGAAATCCCCGTCCTCGCCCATGGGGCAGGTGCAGGCGTAATCGAGCGCGCCGCGGTCCGCGCGCAGGGTGACGCGGTACTCTTCGCTGCCCATCACGCGGGCTTTGACGGCGGCACCGGTGTCGGCGAGGTCCACCACCGCGCCGGCGCGGAAATAGCCCGCGCCGCGGTCGAAGACGGTCGCGCCGGCGTGCCGGCGCAGCGACTTCTCCGTGACCAGTCGGGCGAGCTCGGACATGGATCGGCTACGCCGCCAGTTCCACGGCAACCTCGATCCGCTCCCACGGGTCCGAGGATTCCCGCATCGCGAGGATGCGAGCGTGCAGTTGCTCGTCACGGTCCAGCAGCTGGGCGACGGCGTGGTTTTCGTGGCGCGGCAGATAGCCGAGCTTGAGCCCCTCCCATTCGATGCGCACCGCTTTCGCGTCGTGACGGTTGCCCGGCTCCCGGATCAGCGCGAGCCGGTCGCCGGAGCGCAGAAAAGGCCAGGCGAACTC
>NZ_JBDIVO010000089.1:0-14688 GCF_039794385.1 Methylocaldum sp.
AAAAGGAACCCGGTTTCTGGTACGGATACCGTTAAGGGGGGAGCATGATGAAAACAATCCTTGTGGTTGAAAACGATCCGGCACTGAGGATGCTGACGTCGCAGTTGCTGGAACTGGAAGGCTATAAGGTAATCCAGGCGGAAAACGGCCGGCTCGCACTGGAGGCCATCGCGGCCGAACCGCCGGACCTGGTGCTGTGCGATCTTCTGATGCCCGAATTGAACGGTTGGGAGGTCCTGCGCCAGTTGATGCGGAGTCCCGAAACGGCCAACATTCCCCTGGTTTTCCTAACGGCCAGCGCCGCGCCCAGCGAACGGGAAGCCTGTTTGAGCGAGGGCGCCTCCGGCTTCATCATCAAGCCATTTCAACACGCCGAACTGCTGCAGACGATCCGCAGTCTCCTGGTCGGCCCCGCGGGGTCGCAGCCATGAGACAAAGGCCGGAAATCCTGATCGTGGATGACGACCCTGCGCTGCTCAAGCTCCTGGCCATGCGCCTTGACCTCGAAGGCTTTGCCGTCATCGAGGCCGGCAGCGGCGAGGAGGCCCTGGCGAAAACGGCCACCCATCGGCCGAAGCTGGTGATTACCGATGTCCAGATGGGCGGCATGGATGGCCTGACCCTGTTCGACTCCCTGAAGCACATCCATCCGGCCCTGCCGGTCATCATTCTCACCGCCCACGGTTCCGTTTCCCATGCGGTGGACGCCGTACGGCGGGGCGTGTTCGGCTATTTGTCCAAACCGTTCGAGGCCGAGGCCTTGCTGGCCGAAGTGGAGCGAGCCTTGGAGCAGAGCGGGGCGCCCCCCGAATTCGACTGGTCGGACACCATCATCACCCGCAATGCCGGGATGGAAGCCGTGCTCACCGAAGCGCGCATGGTCGCCGCTCAGGATGCCAGCGTACTGATCACCGGGGCCTCCGGCACCGGCAAGGAACTGATGGCAGAGGCCATACACCGCGCCAGTCCCAGAGCGCAGAAACCGTTCATCGCCGTCAATTGCGGTGCGATCCCGGAAAATCTCCTGGAATCGGAACTGTTCGGTCACGTCAAAGGTGCCTTCACCGGCGCCGTCCGCGATCACAAGGGGCTGTTCCTAGCGGCTCAGGGCGGGACGGTCTTCCTGGATGAGATCGGAGACATGCCGCTGCCGCTGCAAGTGAAGCTCCTCCGCGTTCTTCAAGAGCGCACGGTGCGGCCGGTCGGGGCCTTGCAAAGCGTGCCGGTGGACGTGCGGATCGTCTCCGCAACCCATCGCAATCTGGAAAAGGAAATCGCCGAAGGGCGGTTCCGGGAGGATCTGTACTACCGACTGAACGTGGTGAATCTCTGTCTTCCTTCGCTACAGGAGCGGGTCGACGACATTCCGCTGCTCACCCGGCATTTCACGGCGCAACTCGCTCGGAAATACGGCAAGACCATCAACGGCTACGCCCCGGAGGCCATGGACCTGCTGCTGACCTGCCCCTGGCCGGGCAATATCCGGCAACTCCTGAACGTCATCGAAAAAATCGTCGCCCTCGCCACCGTCGAGATCGTACCGGCTTCCCTGGTCCAACGGGCCTTGCAGCGACAGGCCGGCGAGATGGTGTCCCTGGATGACGCCAAGAAGAGCTTCGAGCGGGATTACCTCATCCGCCTGCTCAGAGTGACCCACGGCAATATCACCCATGCCGCGAGGCTCGCGAAGCGCAACCGCAGCGAATTCTATTCGCTGCTGCGCCGGCACAATCTGGAGCCGGGACAGTTCAAGGAAGATTCCGAGTGACCGTTTCCCTGTCCTGAAGAAAGAGGCGCCAAAGGAATTGCGCCTTTTAAGGAACGGTCTGCTCACGTCCGTTCATCGCGGGCTGAAGCCTGCTCCCACCCCGAGCCCCTACTTTTTTGCTACTCCACTGCCGACGAGAATTTCCCGTGCTTTCAGCCAAACAGACTGGCATCGCAAGCAACACGGTTTGTCCGCTGCCTTGGACCCGGCACGGAATTTTTACCCACCCCTGCCCAACAACCGAAATTTCGAATCAAAGCTCATCCATCGTTCTGCGAATACGTAGATATCGACACCGGCCAACCCAACACTGCTCGAAATACCGAACTCCTGTAGGTAATCACAGCCATCTCAAACCGGCGGAAACCGCCGCCATCTCGACCGCGATTCATACCTCTGTATGAGTAGAAATACTTATGGTGTTTCGTACTCGTCATCCCATACTACGGAAATCGGAATATCGCTGGGACGAATGCGGTTCGCTCCGCGTAATCTTTTACGGATACTGGATCGTAGGGATGAAAGGACTATCATTTCCCGTACTAAGCTGGCTTCCTTGGATGGCGGGCCTTTTTGTGCTTATTGCTCCTTCGCTTCCAATACTCGGAAACGAAGGATTTTTGCGTCTTGACGGAGGCGCTTTCGAAAATTTTCAGCTTTTGGGCTTCGTCGGGCCGCTGTCGCTCATCGCATTGCTTGCCATTCTTGGCAAACGCTTCACAAAAACAAGACAAATTCCCCCACCTTCCCGGGAAGATCTCGAAACGATTCTGGAATTGTCACCTGCCGCCATCTGCGTGACTGAAAAGACCAGCCTACGTTGCGTCTATGCCAATCGCGCCGCTTGCGACTTACTCGGCCACCGGTTCGGAGAGCACAGTGAAATCGATGTCGAAGCCGTGATTGTAGAGGACTGCTCCGCTCAACTGTTACGCCTGGACGCGCTGACGTCCGGCGATATCGCGCGAAGCACGCTGAAAGTGAGGCACAAAAACGGAAACATCTTAACGGTCGATGTCAGCGTCCGGACGATCGACGACGGAAAGTTCGTGTGGTCTTTCGCCGATATCACGGAACAGAAAAACACCGAGGAGACACTCCGGAATGAAGTCCGATTCGCCGACGATCTGATAAGAAGTTTGCCCGGCATCTTCTATCTGGCGGACAAGGATGGGCGATTTCTACGCTGGAACGCTAATTTTGAAGAGATGTCCGGTTATTCGGCGGGCGAACTGAAACGTGCACACCCGCTGGATTTCGTTCCCGAAGACGACAAACACGCTTTTGTCGGGGACAATATCATCGAAATGTTCACCTCGGGACGGTCCCTCGCCGAATCGTATTTCCTGACCAAGGACCGGCAGCGAATCCCGTTTTTCTTCACCAGCACAAAAGCCAAACTGGGACAGAGCGATTGCCTTCTGGGTGTAGGCCTCGACATCACCTCGCGCAAAACCGCCGAGGAGCAGATTTACTACCTGGCGCACTATGACGCGCTTACCAGTCTCCCGAACCGGATTCTGTTCAACGACCGAATCAGCCGTACCCTGTCGTTCGCCAGCCGATATGGGCAGCAGTTTGCCGTCCTATTCGTCGATTTGGACTGTTTCAAGGAAATCAACGATACGCACGGACATAATGTGGGAGACCTCGTCCTACAGCAAGCCGCGCTTCGGATATCTCAATCGCTCCGTGAGAGCGACACGGTCGCCCGCATCGGCGGAGATGAATTTCTCGTGCTGCTTCCGGGAATTTCCGGAGCCGAGGAAGCCTGCATCGTCGCGGAAAAAATTCTGAGCGCGGTCGCTCGTCCGATCGAGGTGAATGGCTCGGAGATCGCCGTCTGCTCCAGCATAGGCATCGCGATTTTCCCCATTCACGGCACCGACAACCACAGCCTGGTCAAAGCCGCCGACGAGGCCATGTATTACGCCAAACGGACCGGCAAGAACCGTTATCATCTGAAGCGCGAGACTGCACCGCTAAGCGATTCGACCAAAAAGCTTTATCGGCATTATTGAGGGTCGCCTCTGCCGACCGACGCCAGAGCCTCGGACATGTCGATTCGTCCGGGACTGATTTGATGTCGATTTTTCACGGCTAGCGTTCATTCCAGCCTCCATAAGTCCTTCCCTTCCGCTTATCTCAACGAGCAGGACGGTTTTCTCAGGACGACTACACTTCTACAGTGCCGCCCCACAAGATAAATCAGATCTTTCTAGCCCGAGGGGTTGCGCTATTCGAGCGGAGAGTCCGCTCGAACGCCGCATTTCCGGTAAAAAAATAGTGACGCACCAGCGCCAAGAACATCAGGTTAAACCGATGACTGCCCAAACGCTCGTCAAAGAAGTAAAGACGCTCGCATCCCTGCCCGAAGTGACTCTGAGAGTGACTCAGCTCATGGAGTCTCCCGATTCGACCAATGGCGCGATCGGTGAAGTGATCGTCAACGATCCGGCCTTGACCGCAAGATTGTTGAGATTGGCGAACAGCGCTTTTGCCGGCGTGCCGCACAAGGTCGAAACGGTTTCCCAGGCGATTTCATTACTCGGTAGAGATGCCGTCCGGGATTTGGTGCTGGCGACGTCCGTGGCGAGTACGTTCAGGGGAATTCCGCCGCACTGGGTGGACATGGAACGGTTCTGGCTCAATAGCATCGCCTGCGGCGTCATTGCGCGCTCCTTGGCCTTCCGCTGCCGGATCTTCGAAAATGAACCCCTATTCATAGCCGGACTGCTGCACAAGGTAGGCAGACTGGTCTTCTACTCCTGCCGTCCCGATCAATACCGGAGCGTTCTGGAACTCAGCGAACGCGGCGAAGATGCCATCAACGAGGCGGAACAGCGAATTTTCGGCTTTACTCATGCCGAGCTCGGCGCCGAACTATTGAGAAACTGGAGACTTCCCGAACGCCTGCAAAGGGCCGTGGCACACTATTTAGAGCCCAACAAGGCTCCGGCGGATCATCGAAAAAATGCGGCGCTCATCCACGTGGCCAGCGCCCTGGCCAGCCATATCGAACCCAGCGTGAATCTGGAAGATGTGTTAAGCACCGAAAAAACGGGAGTCGACAAGGGCGCCTGGGAACTGCTCGAACTGTCCTTGGACACGGTCCCTAACATCATTCAAGATGCCTGGATCCAGACCTTCGAGGTTTTCGAAATCATCAAGCCGAGTTTCGCTGTCATACATTGACAGCCTAACGGAGATACGTAGTTTCGCGAATTCGCTTGTCATAGCGCATTCGATCGCCGGTTCTGCAATTGCGGAATGACGCGCAATACCGGACCATAAATGCGAGCGTGGACAACTCCTCCGATATCCCATGAATTCCCAGCGCAGCTCGTCAACCGCCATTTTCTCCAACATCAAAGGCATCCTGCTCGATCTCGACGGCGTGCTATACGTTGGCTCACATACCATCGAAGGCGCTCCGGAAACCGTAAGACGTATCCGCGCAGCGGGTTATCCGCTTCGTGTCATCACCAATACCAGCACTCGGTCGCTGGCTTCGCTGCACGACAAACTGGTGAAACTGGGGTTCGACATCGAATTCAATGAAATTCTGAGTGCCCCGCAGGCGGTTCTGCGCTACCTGAAACAACGTGGCTCCCGGCCTTGCACTCTGTTACTGGCCGAAGACGTAAAACGCGACTTCGCCGATATCGCCGAAGCGGACATCGAGCAGGCGGACTATATCGTCCTTGGCGATATCGGCGAAAACTGGTCTTACAACTTGCTCAACCGAGTATTTAACCGACTGATGCAGGGTGCCAAGCTCGTCGCCGTCCACAAGAATCGATTCTGGCAAACCGAAACGGGACTTAGAATGGATATCGGCGGGTTCGTCGCGGCGCTCGAGTATTGCAGCGGCGTCGAAGCCACGGTAATGGGAAAACCGTCTCCGGATTTCTACCGGATAGCGCTGCAGGATATGGGCCTGAGAGCCGAAGAAACAGCCATCGTAGGCGACGATATCGATTTCGATATCGGCGGTGGCCAAAAAGCCGGGATGACCGGAATATTGGTCAAAACCGGCAAGTATCGGGAAAGTTATGTGAACGCCTCATCGATTCGGCCCGACAAGATCATCGATTCCGTCAACGAATTGCCGGCGCTGTTGGGTCTCTAATAGACATCACGAGGCAAAGAATCGATACGCCAGCGATGACCGATACGATACACGCCGGCACGGTCGCCCATTTGAGGGGCGATCCGTTTGCCGGAGAAAACACTCTGGAAATCATCGAGCGAGGCGCGTTGGCGATAGACCCATCGGGCCGAGTTGCCTTGCTCGGAGAACGCGATGCCGTGCTCGACGCCTTTCCGGAGAGCGAGCTTGTCGACCATGGCGATGCTTGGCTCATCCCCGGCCTGATCGATGCACATCTGCATTTCCCTCAGTTCTACGCGACCGCCGGATTCGGAAACGGTTTGCTGGACTGGCTGGAGAACACCGTCTATCCGGCCGAGGCTCGCTTTGCCGACGAATCCTTTGCCAGGGCGGCGGCGGAACAATTCATCGAGCGCCTGTTAACCTGCGGAACGACCACCGCCATGGTGTTCGGCTCTCAGTTCTACGACGCAAACCTCGCACTATTCGAGGCGGCCGAACGATCCGGCATTCGCCTGATTGCCGGCATGACCTTGATGGACCGGAACGCACCGCCGATGCTGCTGCAAACGGCGGAACAGTCTGTCAATTCGATCGAAAAGCTCATCGGATTGTGCCGGCACGCCCCACGGCTCCACTATGCCGTTACGCCCAGGTTCGCGCTGTCGTGCTCACCCGAGTTGCTGGAGCTGTGCGGTTCGCTGCTGAGAAGCCACCCGGAAAGCTACCTCCAGACCCACATCAACGAAACGCGCGAAGAAATTGCCGCGGTGCGTACCGCATTCCCCCAAAGGCGGGACTACCTGGACGTTTACGATAGCTTCGGGCTCATCACCGAACGCACGGTGCTGGCGCACAGTATCTACACCACGGAACCGGAAATGGATCGGATGGCCGAGACGGACTGCACCGTGTGCCACTGCCCCACCAGCAATTCCTATCTCGGGAGCGGCTTGTTTCCGTTACGGCGACATTTACGGCGCGGCATTCGAGTGGCGCTGGGCACGGATATCGGTGCCGGTACGCAGTTCTCCGTGTGGCGGGAACTGTCCGAAACTTATAAAGTGCAGCAGTTGCAGGACTTCTGCTTGGATGCCGGCCGGTTGCTCTATCTCGCGACCCTGGGCGGGGCAAAGGCACTCGGGCTTGAGAGTGAAGCGGGAAACTTCGAGCCGGGCAAGAGCGCCGATTTTTTCGTGCTCGATTACGAAGAAGACCAATACCTCGCTGCCCGACTAAGTCGCTGCGAAAACGCCGTAGAGCAGCTGTTCTGCCTATTGCAACTGGCGGATGAGCGTCACATAGCGTCGACCTTCGTTCATGGGCATATGGCTGCATCCCGTAACGGATCGTAGCCGCAGGGTCACATTTTGGTAACCACGCTAAGGTAAGCTCATTTTTGACGTCCGAGACCGGATACGCAGAAGCATAGTAACTTTTCATCGCGACAGGTGCCCGTCATCCCCCGTCGCGGAACGGCTTTTCCGATGAAAGATACGTTCGATCAAAGCGCCCGCCGCCAAAATCATTCCTCCCATTCGAGCCCTGTCGGACCGATCTTGATCACGCTTGCCCATCGCGGGGCTCCCGGGCGAATCCGGGTCAAGGTTCGTGGACTCTATCGCTCGGAAATCATGAAGAAGGCGCTTGAAGAACTTCCGGCCAAGAGCCGGTGGCTCGACTCGGTCAGCGCCAATCCGCTTACCGGAAGCGCCTTGGTCCGGTTCAGACTGGATCTGCCGATTGCCCTCATCATCGACGAGCTCGAACTTTGTGCCCGTAGACACTGGAAAACCAATGCCGCGATCGGCGGACCCCGGACGAAAGTCGGACACCAGGGCACGAGGCACTCCAATGCGCTCAAGATCGGCTTTTGGAAAGCCCGGCGGGCTGCTTTTGGAAAACCGCCACTCCAAATCGTCGAGAATCCGGATTTAGAGGCCCCCTCCCGCAAGCGAGTCTGGCACGCAATCGAGGACGAAGAGGTGCTGACGGCACTGGGGTCCGGACCGGACGGCTTGACCGGAAAGCTTGCCGCGGCGCGTCTTCTTCGTCACGGACCGAATACCTTGAGCCAGCAAAAACCCCGCTCGGCCATAGCGATGTTTGCGGGACAACTCATGAGTCCGCCGGTCGCGTTGCTCGGCGTGTCGGCGGTGATTTCCATCGCCACCGGAGGCGTCGCGGATGCTCTAGCCATCCTGAGCGTCGTGTTGATCAATGCCGGCATCGGCTATTTCACCGAAAGTGAAGCGGAAAAAATCATCGGTTCGCTGGCCAAGCTGACACCAACCCGGGCGCTTGCCATTCGGGATGGGGAGAAGACGGAAATAGCGGTCGAAAACGTCGTGCCCGGCGACATTCTGGTGCTCGAGCCGGGATCGTTTGTAGCGGCAGACGCACGTCTGATCGCCAGCAACCGGTTGACTGTCGACGAATCGGCGCTGACCGGCGAAAGCCTCCCCGTCGGCAAACACCACAACTATCTGGCTCCTGCGGACGCCCCTCTGGCCGATCGCAAGAATATGGTTCATCGCGGCACCGTCGTCACCGGCGGCAGCGGGACGGCCGTAGCGGTGTCGACCGGCCGCCACACCGAAATCGGCGTGATCCAATCCCTGGTTGGATCGGTCAAACCGCCGGAGACGCCGTTGCAGCGCCAATTGGACCGTATGGGCACCCAGCTCGCGCTGTTTTCGGGCGGTATCTGCGCGGCGATGTTCGGCCTCGGCCTGCTGCGCGGGTTCGCCTGGCTGCAAATGTTGAAGTCCTCGATATCTCTGGCCGTCGCGGCCGTTCCGGAAGGCTTGCCGGCGGTGGCGACCACCACCCTGGCCCTCGGCATACGGCGAATGCAGCGCCACCACGTGCTGGTCCGTCAGCTGCCCGCCGTGGAAAGCCTCGGTTCGGTGAGGACCCTTTGCCTCGATAAAACCGGCACGCTGACCGAGAACCGGATGCGGGCCGTCACGATCGAAATGCCTGCAATCTCCGTCACTCGCACGAACGGCAGGTTGCTGATGAACGGAGAATCGTTCGATCTGGCCGAGCAGAGAGATCTCGAACGCTTGCTTCAGATCGTGTGCCTGTGCAGCGAAGTCAAGCTGGTCGAAAACGGCAGCGGGCGCCAGCTCGACGGAACGCCGACCGAGTCGGCTTTGGTGGAGATCGCACTGGACGCGGGCGAGGACGTCAAGGCATTGCGGGCGCGGCATCCGCTCGTCAAGACGGTACATCGGGCGGAGGATCGTCCGTATATGGTCACCGTTCACAAGAACACTGATGGAAAACACTTGGTCGCGGTCAAGGGCAGTCCGACCGACGTGCTCGGGCTGTGCACGTACGGGCTCCGCGACGGCGAGTACGTAGAGCTTGACGAAACGCAGTGTGCGGCGATCATGACACAGAACGAAGGCTTGGCCGGCCGCGCGTTGAGGGTTCTGGGCGTCGCCTTCGGATATTCCGAAGATATTGGCACCGCATCCGTAAGCCAAAACCTGGTCTGGCTAGGATTGATAGGGATGGAAGACACGGTCCGCCCCGGGATGGCCGAACTCATGGCCAAATTCCATGGAGCCGGAATCAATACCGTAATGATTACTGGCGATCAGAGCGCCACAGCCTTCTCCGTCGGCAAACGCTTGGGGCTGAACGGCGTTAAGGCTCTCGAAATCATCGACTCCACCAGCCTGGACAAACTCGACCCCGACCTGCTCGCGGGCATCGTGAATGATACGACAGTGTTCGCGCGGGTCAGCCCGGCGCACAAGCTCCGCATCGTCCAGGCGCTTCAAAAGGCCGGACACGTCGTAGCGATGACCGGCGACGGCGTCAACGACGGCCCTGCTTTAAAGGCAGCCGACGTGGGCGTGGCGCTTGGCGGTGGGGGCGCCGAGGTGGCGCGGTCCGTCGCCGACATCGTTCTGGAAGACGACAATCTGCACACCATGATCGCTGCCGTTGAGCAGGGACGAACGATTTACTTGAACATCCGAAAGAGCCTGCATTTCCTGCTTTCCAGCAACTTGAGCGAAGTCGAGATCATGCTGATCGGCACGGCGCTTGGTGCCGGCGAAGTGCTGAACCCGATCCAACTGCTGTGGATCAACCTATTGACCGACATCCTGCCCGGCCTCGGATTGGCGCTCGAGCCGCCCGAGCAGGACGTGCTGAAACAGGCGCCCCGCAGCCCAACCGAGCCAATCATCCGCCGCTCCGATGCCGCCAGATTGATGCGTGAATCACTGCTTCTCTCCGGCGGCGCCATGGCTGTTTACGGATATAGCGTTGCCCGGTATGGCTTGGGGCCAAAAGCGGGCACCGGCGCCTTTATGACTATCACGCTCGGTCAGTTGCTCCACGCCATCAGTTGCCGGTCCGAGCGCACCGGCGTGTTCGATAGGGAGAAACGGCCAACCAACCGGCTATTGAGTGCGGCTTTGTTCGGTTCAGCCGCTCTTCAAATCGGCGCGGCCTTTTTGCCTCCGTTGCGCAATTTGCTCCGACTTTCGCCCATCGGCGCCCTCGATTGGGTCGCGATCGGGGCCGGAGCAACCACGCCGTTTTTAATCAATGAGGGGATTAAACGGTTAAAAACCGACTCGCAACAAAAGGAGCGGCGATCATGAAAAAGAGCTTTTTGTTCACTTCGGAATCGGTGGCCGAAGGGCACCCCGATCGGTTATGCGACACCATCAGCGACGCGATTGTTGACCGGTTTCTCCAGCAGGATCCTTACTCTCATATCGTGACCGAATGCGCCTTGTCGAAAGGAATCGTGTTCGTCGCCGCCCGCTTTGCTTCGAAAGCGACCGTGGACATTCCGGATCTGGCGCGGCAGGTTGTCGGCGCGGTCGGTTATCGCAAGGAAGATTTCAACGCCGCCGAATGCACCGTGGTCACCAGCCTTATGGCGCAACCTCTCGATCAACGGTATGAATGGGACGAGCGGGAATTGACCGACAAGGAGCTCGACCGAATCACCGTCCGCAATCAAATCACTCAGTTCGGTTTCGCCTGCAATCAAACGACCGAGCTGATGCCGTTTCCGATTACCATGGCCAACCGCTTGGCCCGGCAACTGACCGTGGCGCGCGAGAACAAAACCGTTTCCTACTTATCGCCCGACTGTACCACGCAGGTCGGCGTGGAATTCGAAAGCGGCAGACCGAACAGGATTCACAGCATTACCCTGATCGCGGGGCCTCATGGGGGCGATCAAATCGACGCAGCCCAGCTTCGCGCCGATCTTCTCGACCACGTTATCAATCCCGCTTTTGCGAACGAATCGATTCGGCCGGACGATCAGACAGACATCTTCATCAATCCGCGCGGCACTTTCCCGAAAAGCGGCCCCGCCGCACACTCGGGCATGACCGGACGAAAGACAGCGAGTGATACCTACGGCGGTTACGCGCGGCATTCCGGATCGGCCTTGTCCGGCAAAGACCCCTGCCGTATCGACCGCGTCGGCGCCTATGCCGCACGCTACGCCGCCAAAAACGTTGTAGCGGCCGGGCTCGCCGACGAATGCGAAGTCCAGCTGAGCTACACGATCGGGCAGTCCAGGCCGGTCAGCATTCAAGTGTCGGCATTCGGTACCGGCAGCGTCGACGAAAATACGATCAAGAACAGACTCGAAGAATGCATCGATTTCCGGCTAGGAGCGATCATCCGGAAATTCGGACTTCGCTACTTGCCCGCGCAATACAAAGGGATGTTTTACCGGATGCTACCGGCACACGGCCACATGGGCGCGTCATTCACCGAACTGCCTTGGGAACGCATTGATATCGAGAGCAAGCTCCGCTGATCGGCATCAGACAAGCGCAGGCTTGTTCCCGCGCTTGACCCCGCGAGCACAATGCCCACCTATTTTCGGGTAAGATGTCGGCATACAACTGCCTAGTATCTTTTCCGACACCTATCCCCCACTACCGTTGATGATTCGCGCAGCCAACTTGGACGATCTGGACGCCCTCGTTCGGATCGAAGACCGATGTTTCGATACGGACCGTATTTCCCGGCGCAACTTCCGGTATCTCCTTACCAAGGCGAATGCGGCGACCCTCGTGGATGATCATGAAGGGGTGATTCGCGGATATTCGATGGTGCTATTCCATACCGGCACCTCGCTGGCGCGCCTGTATTCCTACGCGGTCGACCCGCCGTATCGCAGCCAGGGCATAGGCCGGACTCTGGTAATAGCCTCCGAAGAATTGGCCCTGGACCGCGAATGCGTGACCTTGCGGCTCGAAGTTCGGCGCGATAATCGACCTTCGATCAAACTGTTTGAAAATCTCGGCTATCGTTATCTGGAAAGCGTTCCCGACTACTACGAAGACCACGCCTCGGCCTTGCGGTTCGAGAAAATGCTGGCACCTCATTTGAATCCGGAACTGGCTCGGGTGCCGTATTACCAGCAGACTCTCGATTTCACCTGCGGTCCGGCATCCCTGATGATGGCCATGAAGACCCTGCAATCCGATGTAGAGCTGGACCGAAAACTCGAGTTGCGGCTATGGCGCGAATCGACCACTGTTTTCATGACCTCCGGGCACGGCGGGTGCGGGCCTTATGGACTCGCGCTTTCGGCGTTTCACCGCGGGTTCGATGTCGAGGTTTATGTCAATGATGAAGGCGCACTTTTCATTACCTCGGTACGTGATCCAGAGAAACGGGTGGTGATGCAGGTCGTACAGGAGGATTTTTTGGATGAACTGAAAAGACTACCGGTCAAGATCGTGTATGCCGCCCTCAACTGCAATGAGTTGCAGGAAAAAATGGAGCAAGGCGGCATACCGGTTGTGCTGATCAGTTCCTATCGTCTTTATCAGGAAAAGTTTCCCCACTGGATCGTGGTGACAGGCTTCGACGAACATTATTTTTACGTGCACGATCCCTATGTCGATTATTCAGCCGGAAAGACAGCCACCGACTGCATCAACATGCCCATTCTCAAGACCGATTTTCAACGCATGGCCCGCTACGGAAAAACCGGACAAAAGTCTGTACTGATCCTTCGCAAATCAAAGTCGCGCCGGCGCCACTGATATGTCCGTCCACATCGTCGTTGTCGAGAGTCTAAAGGACTGGCAGCCGGACTATCCGCGCGTGCCCGTGGTTGCAGCCTGCGATTATTTATCGAAGGCCGAGTACCTGAAAACGAAGGATGTCCGCGTCATCAATTTGTGCCGCAGTTATCGTTACTTAAGCATGGGGTATTTTTGCTCTTTGCTGGCAGAGCCGCGCAGCCATCGGGTCATTCCGACCGTGAGAACCCTCACCAGCCTCAGCAGTAAATCCATTTACAGCCTTAACATCGAGGATCTCAACGGCATAATCCAGAAACGCTTCAAGAAGCGCGAGAGCAAAATCGATGAGACCTTCGAGCTTCCGATTTTTTTCGGTCGCTGCGAAGATCCGAATATGCAGGACCTTTCCCGGCAGATCTTCGATCTATTTCAATGTCCGTTGCTTAAAGTCGAGTTCCGCTATCAAGGCAAGTGGCATATAGACACCGTAAAGCCGATGCACCTCACGAGCTCGATGTGCGAACCGAACCGGCAACTTTTCATCGACGGACTGAACAGCTACCTCGCGAAACCATGGCGGAGGCCCCGCGCCAGGAGCACGTCGCGCTATGATCTGGCGGTGCTGCGTAATCCCGCCGAGAACATGCCGCCTTCCAATGCCGGCGCTTTGCAAAAGCTCGTCAAAGCCGGAAAAAAACAAGGGGTCGATGTCGAACTGATCGAGAAGAGAGATTACGAGCGCTTGGCGGAATACGACGCTCTATTTATTCGCGAAACCACCAATATTGATCACTACACCTATCGCTTCGCGAGAAAAGCGCAGATTGAAGGCATGGTGGTCATAGATGATCCCGATTCCATCCTGAAGTGCGCCAACAAGGTCTATTTGGCCGAACTAATGGACGCGCACCACATTCCCACACCGAAAAGCAAAATTCTCCAAAAGGGGCACGTCGAATCGATGAATGGCAACATCGGCTACCCCGTCGTCCTTAAGATCCCGGACGGCTCGTTTTCTCGGGGCGTATACAAAGCCGATGACGAGCGTGAATTTAGAACACTTTCGCAAAAACTGTTCAAGGAATCCGATCTGATCCTCGCCCAAGAATTCGTTTATACGTCGTTCGACTGGAGAGTGGGCATACTCAATGGACAACCCTTGTTCGCCTGCCAGTACTACATGTCTCGTGCGCATTGGCAAGTCGTCAGGCACCGATCGTCCGGGAAGGCCGTAGAGGGAAACTTTCGGACTTTACCAATCGAAGAGACCCCTAGCGCTGTCGTCGATACCGCGCTGGCCATCGCCAAACTGATCGGGGACGGTCTTTACGGAGTCGATCTCAAACAAACCGAGAACGGTGTCTACGTGATCGAAATTAACGATAACCCGAACATCGATGCCGGCATCGAGGATCACGTCCTCGGTGACAGACTCTATCAAATCATCATCGGCGAATTCGTACGCCGCTTAGATATCCGTCGCGAGAGCCGCTGAGCGATACCCGGATTCAAGGCAATGGATAGCGAAATGGAGCTGGCGAGAGGATTCGAACCCCCGACCGGCTGATTACAAATCAGCTGCTCTACCGACTGAGCTACGCCAGCAATGGATATGGATAAAACGGCATAAATTATATCACTAGAAGCCGGAAAGGAGTTGAAGGTTGTCTTCAGTTCATTCTGGCTCTGTAGTGAGTAAAATTTAGGTAAATTACCGGCTGGTACATTTTCGGCGCTAGCGTGGGCATCATTCGGAAGCATTTAGCCGGTAA
>NZ_JBDIVO010000090.1:0-14615 GCF_039794385.1 Methylocaldum sp.
CGCGATTTCGCGGATGGCCAGGGGACCTGCGCCGGTCATGGTCTTGAGGATTTCCCAGCGCTTCGCGGTCAGCACCTTCCATAACAGCTCCGGCGTTTCAAAGCTGATGCGCGGCTCGGAAGGCGTCCGGGTATCCATGGCTTCCGCCACGTCCGACAGCGTGTCCGCCAAAGTCCTTACATCAATCGTCACTGTTTTCATCACGCCACCTCGTTATGTCATCGTTGAAGTCCTTCAGCAATTGGCGCGGGGTCGAGAAGCGATAGGGCTCTTCGAGATTGCCCCGATGCCGATGGTCGCCCTTGCCGGCTTCGTTGTCGTAGCGCAAGACGCATTCACCTCTGACCACAAAAGCCAGCCGATATTTGAACAGGTGCCGACTGCCAGGAAGGCTATTTTTGCCCATCCCCTCGAAAAGGTAAAAATTAGCATCAGCTAATACACAGGGTCATCATCTTCTCCTTCTTTTAAGGCCTTACGCCAGAACTCCGGATCGTTATAGCGCGCCGCCAGCGCCTCAATGTCGACCTTCGGACCCGCCTCGGTGAATTCAAACGTACCGAACAGATTGACATGCCGCCAAGCGTTGGGCGAAATGCCTTGGAGGATGTCGATGGCTTCCTGGTCGCCGGCGGCCCGCTTTTGCTCGTACACGCGGGATAGCAACAGCGTGTTGTAGTAGATGATCGCGTTGGCGATAAGCCTGGAACACTCGTTCCAGATCTGCTGTTCGGCTTCGGTTTTCACCCGAAACTTGCCGGAATTGACGTACGAGATTGCGCGTCGGAAACGGTGATACGCTTCACCGCGATTCAGCGCCTTCTGCACGCTCTGCCGCAATCCCACATCGTCGATGAAATTGAGGATGTAAAGCGTCCGGCAAAGGTTGTCCAGTTCCCATAATGCCTTCTTAGTCTGGTTCTGCCGAGTATAGGAACTGAGTTTGCGCACGATGGTCGCCTGGGTCACATCCTTTTGCGCAAGCGAGGCCAAGATGCGCTGGATGTTCGGCCATTCCTTGCAAATCAGCGTGTCAAAGGCTTTGCGCGACGGTTTGATCAGGAAATCGGCGTAGTGGCTAGGGTGTTGGAACCCGACCAGGGCATCGATCTTCTTGTGTAGGTCGCGATAGCGCGGCGCGAACTGATAACCGAAAACGCGCAGGATGAAGAAGTTCACCTGATTGGTGCCGTGCGTATCCGTCGAATGCCGCTCCGACCGGATATCCGTGGTGTTGTTGTGCAGGATGTCGAAGACGTAATGCGACTCGTGCTCGTGCGTACCAATGATTTTGGCATTGAGCGGGACATGATTGAGCACTAGGGTATAGGCGCTCACGCCTTTCTTCAGAGCGAAATACTTGCTGGAGTACCGGGCGTTGATCGTGTGGATTTGCGTCTCGATGCGCTGCCCGTCGCTGCTGGAATGCCTCTGATCGTCGATATCATAGCCGTGGAACACCGGTAACGATGCCGTCGCGTTGGAAATCACATCGTTCGCTGCGTGCAGGGTCTCCACCCGCAGGAAATTACGCGCTGTCGTCAGAAGCGACGAATGGCTGAGGCCCGAGACTTCCGCCATCTACCACAACCCCATATTGGTGCCCATGGCGACGATGCCGGCGAGGAGGAGGCGTGGGTCGGCATCCTGTTTGACATAGCGATCCAAGACATGGGTAAAGGTGCACAGGAAGCCCGTCTTTTCCGCGACAAACCCCATCAGATCGGCAATGCCGATCCCTGGCAACTGGCCGTAGAACGGACTGTTGACCGGTTCGTCCTCACTGGGGTAGATCAGCGTCCACCGGCGCCGGTAACTTTGATGTGTGTGTTCTCGCCCTTTTCGATGCGCTGATTGGCCGACTTGAACTGGGTCTCCAACTCTTCGCGGAGAGTCGCCAGGGTTTCCTGGATCGGCGCCAGCAGGATCGGTGCGCCGATCTCGCGCAATACCGCATCCTTGTTCTGCCAGCGTGCCTCGCTGATCAAATCATCCTCGAAGCTGCGGAAGTCGTGGCTGTCTTTCACGAATACGTCGCCCGCTTCCAAGGCATTGCGCAGCAGACGGTAGACCAGAAATTCGTAACGGTCGACCTCCAGGCGCTTGTCCTTGCGCTTTCCCGCCGTCGTATACAGATAGCGCTGCAAACCCTTCGGGATAACGGTAGTGGGGAAATCGGCCGGTTTGGCTTGGCGTAGGGACTTACCCTGACGCAAGAGTGCCTGCAGAAATATAACCGCTTCCAGCAGCGGAGCGTCGTCGACCCGGCCGGCGAAGTCCAGGTTGCAGAACAGGTGCCGCAGATTAAGCTTGAACTTATGCTGCAGCGTCCCGTAATACGACCACTCGAACGCGGTCTTGTCGAACTCGATCTGGCGCAGGTGCTCGGACACGAGCGAAAAGCGCTCGGGTTCGAGCAAGGAAAACGCTTTCTGCTTGACCGTTGAGAACGGCGCATGGTCCGGTATCGACGGATCGATGAACAGATTCAGCACCTGACCGGCCGCCTGCAGGTTTGCGCTCGCCTCGGCCATCGCCTGCTGGGCCGCCGCGTCGGCCGCCAGTTTGGCCTGTTTCTCGTATTGGGCGATCAGATGAATGAAAGCGTCGATCAAGTTGTCATTGATGTGGCGGAAGCGGTGATAGGCAAAACACAGCAGGTAGAGGCGGGTCGTCGGTGCCGCCATGCGTTGCAGATTATAGACGGTGTAGAACTGGACCAGCGAGGCGTAGTACTTCACGCTCTCGTTGGACAGGCTGGCCGAACTCAGGAAGGTCTGGCCGAAGTCGTACAAGGGTTGGAAGAACTTGCGGCGTCCGACCTCTTGGCGCAACTCACGGTAACTGAAGTCCTTCGGCTCATGCTTGAGGACGCTGATCCGATACAGGCCCTCGTCAGCCTGGAGCAAGGCTTCGAGCTGCTGCTTAACGGCCGGCGTCAGCGATCGATCCAGTAACTGAGTAATGCGTCGGCGCTCGCCAGTGACCGCCCGTCCCACTAGGTCCTGCAGGTAGGTGTACCCGGGCGCGACCGTACGCTGGTTCGTAAGGTACTGCAGCGTCTCGCGCAGAATGTAAATGGGCTGCGTCGACAACTGAGCAATCCGCTGCGCTTTCCGCTCCAAATTCTGTTTAGCCTCGGCGTCACAGAGGCGGAAATCGAACAGCTTCAGGATGATCTGCTGCTGTTCCAGGCGCGTGGGTTTGGACAACGGTTTGATGGTATCCAGATCGCGTTCTGGGAAATAGCGGCGGCGAATGTGCTCCAAGTCGTCGAGCACCGCTTCCCGCGCATAGACAAAGAACTGCTGTTTCGCCTTGAAGTAGCCGAGCTGCAGAACCAAATGGATCGCGGAAGAAGCGGTACGCACGGCACCGACTGCCGTGCGTTCGGCCGCACTCAAGTCGAAGTAGAGATGGCGGTCATCCTCAGTGAAGCGAGGCAAGCCATAGAGGTCATCAATCTCCCGGGCGGTGAGGATCGACAGGCGGCGCGAATCGGCAGGCATGCGGCGACTTTCAGCACGTGCCAAAAGTACACTTTTCGCACACCGGGCCGGCGGGACGTTTTAACCTGCTCGAAACCTCGCTTTTCAATGCAAAAACCGTTGCGGTAAACAAAGGGCAATTATGCCCGATCTGTGATAGCTTCTTGCACTATGAAAGCCGAAGAGTCCTCACCCCGAAACCTATCCCCCCATCGGATCGGGTACGCCCGGGTCAGCAGCGCCGGGCAAAACCTGGATTCCCAGCGGGATACCTTGACGCGAGCCGGGTGCGGAAAAATCTTTGCCGACCAGATGACCGGCTCGCGGATGGACCGCCCCGGCTGGGAAGCACTCCTGGCCTATGCCCGTCCGGGCGATGCGCTGGTGGTCACTGAGTTGAGCCGGATGACCCGGTCGCTGCTCCATTTGCTCGAAACGGTGAAGCTGCTGGAGGCGCGGAAGATCGTTCTGGTCTCTCTGCGCGAAAACATTGATACCGGCACGGCCACCGGGCGTTGCTTCCTGTCCGTGATGGGCGCGATTCACCAGATGGAACGGGAACTGCGGGCCGAACGGGCCGCCGCGGGGCGGGCCTCCGCCAAGGCGCGCGGGAGATCGGGTGGGCGACCCCGCACCGATCTCATGAAATTAGAGCAGGCGAAAATCCTGTATGAGAACACGGAAAAAACCGCGGCGGAAGTGTGCGAGATGGTCGGTGTTGGGCGACGGACCTTTTTCGCGTACCTCGCGGAACAGCGACACGGGAAGCCGGCTTCCTGAGCAATCCCTTTAATCGGGCATGACTGCCCTTATGAGAAGGCTCGATTCATATGAAAAAACCGGGGCGTAATGATCCCTGTCCCTGTGGCAGCGGTAAAAAGTACAAACAGTGCTGCCTGAAAACGGAAGAAGCCCAAGCGACACGGGCGGCGAACGACCGTTCCGAGGCCGTGCCTAGAGCCATCCACTGGCTGATGTCGATGCATGGCCGGGCCGCTCGCGAGGCGCTGGCTGAGGGTTTTTTCGGCAGTCTCGATGATGACGAATATGAGATGCTGCAGGATCAGCACGCAGAGGTGTTCCCAGGCATTATGGTCAATGCCATGGAATGGCTCTTGGCGGAGGGCAGCCTCACCCTCAAAGGTCGAGAGCGTCGCGTGGCAGACCTGCTGCTCGGACGCGGGGGCCCCTTATTCTCTGCGGAACAGCGACAGTGGCTCGAACTCCTCACGTCCACACCGCTCGGGCTTTATGAAGTGATCGACGTGGTACCGGGCGAGAGCCTGCGCCTGAGGGACCTCCTGTTTCCGGAACAGGCGCCCGTCCTGGTGAGGGAAAAATCCGGATCGCGGGAGGTGGTGAAGTTCGACCTGATGGCGGCCCGGCTTCTACCGGTGGGCGATCATTATGAGCTGTCCGGCGCGGTGTACTCGATTCCCCGGCATCGCAGCTTGGATTTGATGGCTGAGCTTCGGCATGAGCTGGAAGGCTTAGCGCCTGATTCGCCTGAGACCAAGGAAGTGCTGAGCATCATCATTCCGGCTTACTGGCTCGAGTTGTTTACCAGTGCTTTCGAGATACCGGAAATCGTGGATCATTCGACCGGGGAGCCCATTCTGCTGATCACCGATCATTATCGGGTGCAGGACTGGGCGGCGCTGGAACGTGCCTTGTCAGGCGAGGCGGAGGTCGAAGGTAACCGCGCGGAGGGTTGGGGTCGTCTCGTTGAAGGGGCGGATGGATTGCTGCGGAGCCGCTTGACCATTGATCCGGGTCGACAACCGGATCGGGTTCAGGTGTCCTATCGTACCCAAAAGTGTGCCGACGAAGGACGACCTTGGTTCGAAGAGGTGGCGGGTAGTGGGGCCGTATTTGTCAGCCGGGAGATCGCCGATCCAAAAGGGATGCTCTCGCAGCGGCCGCCCGACGAAGTCCCGGAGCCATTAGCGCCGGCTCAACTGTCGCCGGAGGTGATCAGCGGAGTCATCGAGCAGCGAATTCGGCACCTGTATGCGGATTGGGCTGACCAGCCTCTGCCTGCACTGGATGGCAGAACACCGCGTGAAGCGATCAAGACGCCGGCAGGCTTAGAGCAGGTGAAGTTCCTGCTGCACACCTATGAGCATGGTGAGCTCCAGCAAGCCAAGGACCAACAGCGCTCCCCGGTTTCCTTTGATTTTCTCTGGCAGCAATTGGGGATAGCGCCGTAGACAGCTCCGCTGTCGATTAGCCTCCTCTTATTTTTACCTTTTCGAGGGGATGGGCAAAAATAGCCATGATAGGGATTTCTCCAAAAACTCTCCGAAAACTCGTTTCAAGTATCAGGTATTCGGAGATTACTTTCAAGAGACGGTTTTAAGAGAGTTTTTGGCGGCTTCGCACGGGGGTGAACCGGCATCCAGAGCAATCTCTCGAAAACGACCATTTTCTGGAGATGCTTTTTTAGAAGAAATCCGGTTGCTTTTAGTTTATAGTGGTTGCAAGTGTTGCAACTATATAAGGTGATGACATGACAACGACCGTTGGAGTCAAGCTGGAGGATGACATCCGTGATCGGCTGAAAGCATTGGGTGAACTCAAACACCGCTCCACGCACTGGATCATGCGGGAGGCCATCCGGGAATATCTCGACCGCGAGGAAGAGATAGAAAGGCGTAACCTGGAGGCCGACGAGGCATGGGAGGAATATCGCCAGTCCGGGAAGGGCGTCAGCGGTGATGCGATGAATGTCTGGCTGGATAGCTGGGGAACGGATAAGGAAGGCCCATGCCCCGATCCCGAACCTATACGCTGATCTGGTCCACGGCGGCACGCGCCGATCTTATCCGCCTCCGCCAATTTATCGAACCGCACAATCCAGAGGCCGCCAGACGCGCCGCACAGAGCTTGAAGAAGGCTACCCAACTGATCCAGCAGCATCCCGGAATCGGGAAGCGGCTGGAAGGTCGGCAAGACCGTGAGTTGTTCGTTCCTTTCGGGCAGCGCGGTTACATCGTCCGCTACCGTTTTGATGGGGAAGCCATCGTCATATTGAAAATCTGGCACGGTCTGGAAGAGAGGTAACCCCGATGCTCCCACCCAATAAAGAAGAACCAGAAACCGTGACCCTCTTGCTCACACCGCAGGAGAAGCGGCATCTTGGGGTGGTAACCCGGAACTCCGAAAATTCCGTCACCCACGCACGCTTTGGATCTTTCGGGCGATTCTGGCGGTTTGCCGAAGGCGACTTACTGATTTGATTTCGTCACGGATTCAAGAACGGAGGGATGCGGCTTCGGGTCAATGCCTTGCCGAACCTGGTTCTGGTGTGTGGCGCAGATGCCGATTTCGATGGATCGGCCGTCGAGGGCGAGCTTGTGAATAAATGCCGTGGGTGACTTGCACCGAGATCCTTTGACCGTCATCGCCTGACATCGCTTGTCGCCCTGCCACAGTTCCAGTGGGCCGGGTTCAGGTGCAGGCGGTTTCTCCGGTGCCGCTTTCAGGGCCTCACCCATGCGCCGCTCGATAAACGCCTGGATCTCCCCGACCAGCGCTTTCGGCACCCGCAGGGTGACCGTTTCAGTGTTCCACTTCGACTTGCGGCCGGCGCCGAGCCGCTTTCCGCCTCTGTTCACCTGGCTCATGACTCGCCCTCTGAGTTCGTGACGGAATCAGTCTATCCCGGCCATTTGATTATGTCACGGAATCATTCAAGCGTGACAGCGCTTGTACCTTGGCGATTCCGGTCTAAGCTGAAAATCACCGCGCTGTTGTCTTAAACGCGCTTGCGCTCGACCCTACGGCAGCACGGCACACACCCGGCTCGCACCCCGCAGCCGGGTTTTTTATGGATCGCCGAGAACTACTCCCGCCGCCGTTGCATAATCACCTTGCGCCGAACGTCGTCCAATCGGCGCCACCATGCTTCCGGGGCATCATTCCGGTACAAGCTGCACGCGATTTTAGAAACCTCTCTGCTTCACCATTCTCGAAGGTTTCAAATACCTTAGCTTTCGCCTCGGCAATCGACGAATATTCCATTTTCCCCAGATGTTGATTCATCTTTACTTTGAAGATTGTCCCTATAGGAACAATTCGGACGACAATATTGTTTTTTTGATGAATAACTAGTTCCCGGCCTACTTTTTTCCAGCGCGGCGAGCTAAGAAACCGATTTAATCGGCTTGCATAGCGCTTATGCGATTCCATGATGTCCGTGGCGACTTGTGTGCTCGTTAGATTGTCACAGCACACCGTACCAACCGCCAAGGGCTCCCAATGCGGATGATGCACGGTGAATACATACCGTATGGCGGTATGGCACCAATCGCAGTCGCCTATCAAATCTCCAAGGTCTTCATGCGCTATATAGTGCCAGCCGGTATTTGGCCGAATGTGGCCATGTTCTCGACCATGGCAACCCTTGCATAAGGTCTCACAATCCTTGTAGGCATATTCCCAAGGTGCCTTACCTGGAACATAACGCTTGTGGTGTACCTGTAAGATCACCTCGTCGGAACGCGACCGTCCGCACCGGGAACAGCGATTGCCATCGATATCGATAACTTCTTCACGAAATTGTGCCCATCGGCCATCGCGATAGGACTGATGCATAGTATGGCCCTCATAGTCCCAATCAAATCGAGAAAGTGCTAGGACACCGGAGCATTCAGGAATCCATCGGAGCCTGAGAAAAGATCTAAAAACCATACCCACCAGGTGTTATCCCAGTTGGCAGAAAACGGCCTTGTTATTTGACTAGGTGTAGCGGCCTGATTTCATAAATCGCCGGGACTGCAATCCACGCGATTTCAGGACCACATTAGCTGCAACTATCCGTGTGACCGGGACCGAATTGGTTGCCACTGAGCCTGCCATCATCCGCTCAGGACTGAGTTCATCCGGTCCAGGACCCCATTAGTGGCAACTGTCTCGGTAGGGTTTAGACCAGGTGCTGGCGGTGTCCCAATGGGTCCGGACCCACCCGAATAAGACGGGAAAACGGTCTCAACGGACCGTGTCGCTTGGGTATACCTCAACGACATGAAGGGTCACAAAGGCTGAAAACCCAGCACCCGCTAAACTCAAAGGTTACGAGATCACTACGGTTTCGCAGCCGGTATCCCACGCAGTTGATGCGACCCGTTGCGCTCGTTTGGAAGGAATTGTTTAGCCGCTTGGGTAATTTGTCACAGACGGATGCTCCCAAGGTGTGTTCAATCCGAAAAACTAACCCGGTCCGGCTCGATCGGCCCCAGAACGGATCGGCATAACAACAAGAACAAGAGGTGGGGGATGGCTCTTAGTGGCACAGCAGGGCATTCAACGAATTGCCCGGATACGGACACGTCCGGAAAACCCCAGGGGCATCCCGTCAGCGTGGGCCACCCGGTCCATACCGTGGGAAATCAGGCATGGTGGTGCTTCGTGGGTGGGATCGCGACCCTTCTCTGTCTCGTCGCTACCGCCGCACGCGCGAACTATTCGGCAACCCATGACTACTGGAAACCGGCCGATTACATGATTCATCACCCGACGCTACAGGCGTTGTGTGAGGCCTATGCGGCGTACTGGGTCGTCTCTTCCTACGGAAGGTATTCCGCGTCGTGTTTGAGTATCACCCCGACAACCGACAATATCCGCGCGTATTTCACGTTAACGTATAAGCAAAAATCAACCGATCCAGAGAAGCAGTGGACCTATTTGGTGGCCGTTGGCACCAAATGTCCCTACGGCGGCTGGATGTCGTTTGACCGAACGACCTGCCTCAATGCGCCCGCCTGCCCGACCGATCCGACGATCGATCCGGCCACGGCCAAATGTGAGATCCAATGTCCCGCCGGCCAGCAACTCGATCCGGCGACCGGGTTTTGCTCGCTCAAGGACCTCGGCAGCTGCCCTACCGCCGGCGAGAGCGCGGGCCTTGGCGCCCAGCTCGGGGCCTCGCCCTTGGTGGGCAATCCGCTCCACAGCGGCTCGGGCAACAAGTTCCTGCAGGAGACCGACCACCGTGCCGCCGATCCCGCGCCGCTCGCCTTCGACCGCTACTATAACAGTCAGGCCGATGCGACCCGCACGCTCGGCCCGAATTGGCGCCATGGCTACGACCGGTCCATCACCCCGCTCAGCGCCACCGTCGCACGGGTGGCCCGCGCCGATGGCAAGGCTTACGCCTTCAAACTCGTCGGCGGCATCTGGACCGCCTATGGCGAGGTGCGGGCGACCCTCACGCGTTCGACCGATGCCGCCGGGGTCACGACGGGCTGGACGTACACCACGGCGCAGGACACCGTGGAACACTACGATGCGGCCGGCCGGCTCATCGACCTGACCGATCGGGCGGGGCGGGTACAGACGATGAGCTACGACCCCGATGGGCGGCTGATTCTCGTCACCGGCCCCTTAGGGGACAGCCTCACCCTGGACTACGATGCCGACGGGCGGCTTGCGAGCCTGACCGACAACGCGAACCGCATCACCCGCTACCGCTATGATGCGGCCGGCAACCTTTCAGAGGTCACCCACCCGGACCTCACCGTGCGCACCTACCATTACGAGGACACACGCTTCCCGCATGCCCTCACCGGCATCACCGACGAGCGCAGAATGCGCTACGCCACGTACGCGTACGACGGCCAGGGGCGGGCGACCGTCAGCTACCATGGCCCGCAGACCAGCGTGCCGGCCGAGCGGATCGACGGCGTGACGCTCACCTTCAACACCGACGGCAGCACCACGGTCGCCAATAGCCGTGGGGCCACCTCCACCTACCGCTTCATTGCCCAGCACGGCGCGCGCCTGGTCAGCGGGATTGACGGCCCCGGCTGCTCGAGCTGCGGCACCGGCGACAGTAGCTACCGCTATGACCCGGACACCAACTACCTGCTGGCCAAAACCGTACACGGCGTGACCACCCAGTACGGCGCCTACGATGCCAAGGGCCAGTACCGCTCGATGATCGAGGCCGTGGGCACGCCCCAAGAGCGGCGCACCGACTACACCTACGATCCGCGCTTTTCCGGTAAGGTCGCGACCCAGACCGAGCCGTCGGTCTACGCCGGGGCGGTGAAGACTACCGCCTATACCTACGACGACTTCGGCAACATCACCCGCGTGACGGAAAGCGGCTATACCCCTGACGGGACCGCGGTCTCCCGCACCACCACCTACGATTACCTCGGACCGCTCCACCAGCTCTCTGCCATCGACGGGCCGCGCACCGATGTGGCCGACGTGACCACGCTGAGCCACTACCCGGACGACCCCGCGCAGGGAAACAACCGCGGCCGCCTCGAGCGCCTCACCGGCCCGATGGGCACGGTGCTGCGCGATGCGATCCAATACTCCGCCACCGGCAAAGTCCTGAACGAGGTGCGCCCCAACGGCCTCACCCTCACCTACACCTATTACCCGGGCAATGACCGTCTGGCATCGGTCACCGAGTCTGCCGACGGGGTGAGTCGCACCACGCGCTGGACGTATCTCGCCACCGGGGAAGTTGAGACGATCACCCACGGCGATGGCACCCCAGAGGCCACCACCCTCACCTTCGGCTACGACGCCGCGCGGCGCCTGGTGCGCATCACCGATGGGTTGGGGGACGCCCTTGCGTACACGCTCGATACCGAAGGCAACCGCATCGCGGAAGCCGTCTATGACAGCAATGGTGCCCAGCAGCGCGCACTCAGCGCCACCTTCGATCTCTACAACCGCCTCGATGTCACAGCGCAGGCGAACGAGCATACGGATTACGACTTCGCCGCCGACGGCACACTCGAGCGCGAGACGAATGGGCGTGGGGTTGTGACCGGGTACAGCTACGATGCGCTCAAGCGGCTCATCGCTCGGACCCAGGACCTCGGCGGGACCGACCCGGCCACCGCCAATGCGCTTGTGCAGTACGCCTACGACCCGGCGGATCGACTCACCCAGGTGAAGGCACCCAACGGGGCCACCACCGAGTACGTCTACGATGACCTCGGCAACCGCGTGCGCGAGACCAGCCCCGATACTGGCACCACCACCTTCACGCACGACGCGGCCGGCAACGTCACCGCCCGGGTGGACGCCAACGACCAGCATTTCAGCTACCGCTATGACGCCGCCAACCGCCGGGTGCGCGCTGAGGCCTCCCTGGCCGAGGACACGCTGATCTACACCTACGACACGTGTCCGAACGGCGTCACGCGGCTCTGCGCCGTACAGGTCGGATCGGAGGCTGTTCCCGCGCCGGTAGTAGTCACTTACGCCTACGATGCGTTCGGGGACGTGACCGCCCACCAGGGGATGGCCTACACATACGATGCGGCCGGGCGACTCGCCACGCTCACTTACCCCTCCGGGGCGGCAGTCACCTATACCTACAACGCCGCCGGGCGGGTGAGCCGGGTGGACCTCGTGCGCGACGGCACCACCATCCCGCTTGCCGGCGACATCACCGACGCCCCCTTGGGTCCGGTGCGAAGCTTCCGCTACGGCAATGGCAAAACCTTCAGCCGCACGGTCGACGGCGCTTACCGCACGACGGCGCAGAGTGTGTCCGACGTGCTCGCGCTTACCGAGATCCAGTACGATGCCGCCGGCAATCTCACCACCCGCACGGACGGCCTCACCGAAGGCTACGGCTACGATGCGCTCAACGAACTCACCAGCGCCAGCGGCGCCTTCGGTAGTCAGAGCTATGGCTATGATGCCAACGCGAACCGCATGGCCCTCACCTCCGCGGTCGATAGCACGAGCTACGGCTATGCGCCCGCCAGCAACCGGCTAACCAGCATCGACGGGGCCGCGGTGGTGCAGGATGGGAACGGCAACACCCTGGCCCAAGGCGGGCAGAGCTACAGCTACTCCGTGTACAACCGTCTCACTGCCTCAGCCGGGGCGAGCTACCGCTACAATGGGCTCAGCCAGCGCATCGAGAAAGTGCGCAACTCAAGGTCCACCCGGTATGTCTACGGCCTCGACGGGGCGCTCCTCGCCGAGACCGATGCCGCGGGGACGGTGCAGGTCGAGTACGTGTACCTCGACGGCGCGCCGCTCGCCGTGCTTTACCCCACCGGCGCGGTGCCGCTCGCCTATGTGCACACCGATCCCTTGGGCATGCCTCAGGCACTGACCGATGCCGCCGGCGGGGTGGTCTGGCGCGCCAGCTATGACCCCTTCGGGGAGGCCACGGTCAATGCCGACCCGGATGGGGATGGAGCCCAGACCATGTTCAATCTGCGCCTGCCGGGGCAGTACTTCGACGCCGAAACCGGGCTCCACTACAACTACTTTAGGGATTACGATCCGCGCCTCGGACGGTATCTGGAGAGCGATCCGATTGGGCTTGAGGGTGGTCTAAACACCTACGCCTATGTTGGGGGAAATCCATTGGGTCGAATCGATCCACGTGGGCTTGCAATTACGCCCGAGACGGTGAGTGATGTTGTTAGCTTGGGCTTCAGCATACAAGCATTCAATAATGACCCAAATCTTCTAAATGGCCTTGGGCTTGCGTATGACGGCCTCGCGACGATTACCCCTGTCTTGCCGGCTGGATTCGGAATCATCAAACAATGTACAAAGGGAGGGCTTCCGAATAAGCCTGAGGATCTTCTTAAGCAGGGCTACAAAGATGTAAGCCATCCTGCTGCTGCCAATGCGGGACATAAAACCTATGAAAATCCTGTAACGGGAGATAAAGTCCGCTTTGATCAAGGTAAGCCAGGTGCGCCAGGTTATGAGGGGCTGGATCATTATCATCGCTACAATCCTAATGCGACCGGAAAGAACGATGCTTATCTAGATAAGAATGGCACCCCCTGTGCGCGTGGATGCGATGCATCACACTTGTTCCCGGGAGATTAAGAATGAAATCATCGGAACAGATGAGTTTTCACGAAGCAACAGTTACCCATTTCTGCAGCTATTGCGATACCGTTGAACTTAATTTAGATGGAGTTGATGTTGGAGGCGAAAAGCGATCAGTTGCAATACGAATATCTGAAGTATTCAGGCTTGAAATTGATGGTAAAGCGCTAGAGTCGGCTTTTATGCCTGCTGAAGACGGAGAAATCTTAATTCTTGAAATATTGGAAAATGGCATATTCGTAATTATCGAATGGAACGATTTTTCTAATAAGAAATCGTTCACCAATGCCTACAGAATCTCCGGAGAGGGCATTAGTGTATCGATAATCTGAAAAATGGCCACCCTGTAGGCCGCACAAGGACACGATAGCGTACTTGCGTATTCCGTCACATGGGACCGATGGGTAGCTGAGCCAAGCCAAACAAGGGCCCACGGTCCTCGCCGACTACGGGTACGATACCCTGGGGCGGCGGGTGACGAAGACCGTCACTGGCCACATCCGCTATTTTAGCTTCGATTTAGCCGGGACGCTGCTTCTGGACGAGGCGGCTTACGTCTACCTGGACGACCTGCCGCTGGTCCAGCTCGACCCCCAGGGCCACCCGAGCTACCTTCATCCGAATCACCTGGGCGCACCCGAGGTCGCGACCGACGGCACGGGCAGCGTCGTTTGGAAGGCGGACTACGCCCCGTTCGGGAAAACGAGCCTCGTCAATCCGAGTGTTACCGTCAATCTGCGCCTGCCGGGGCAGTACTTCGACGCCGAAACCGGTCTACACTACAACGTCTTCCGGGATTATGATCCCAGCCTTGGGCGGTATCTGGAGAGCGATCCGATTGGGCTTCAGGGTGGTCTAAGTGGTCGATGACTTTCTCTCACGCATATTAAGGAGGGCGACAAGATGACCGATATACGCATGTAAGCGTCCGAGCCTTACCGTGTTGACGGCGTCAAGCCGCGATGGGCTGGGTCAGTTCCGTCACCTGATCGGCGAGGTTCCAGGGTAGGAACTCGTCGATTCGATTGACGGGATGCTCGGCGATGCGGGCCAGCACGGCACGGAGGTACGCCTCCGGATCGAGGCCGTTGAGTTTGGCCGTGCCGATCAGGGTGTAGATCGCCGCCGCTCGCTGGCCGCCGGCGTCGGAGCCGGCGAACAGATAGTTCTTCCGGCCGAGCGCCACCACCCGCAACGCGCGTTCCGCGGCATTGTTGTCGATCTCCAGACGACCGTCATCGCGATAGCGGGTCAGCGCCGGCCAGCGGGTCAGGGCATAGCGGATCGCCTCGG
>NZ_JBDIVO010000091.1:0-14596 GCF_039794385.1 Methylocaldum sp.
TTCCTGTATCTTCCGCACGTTTGCTTTGTTGCGGGATACGGGCTCGACCACTTCGAGGTTTCGATGCACGCCCAATACGAGCTGACGCAACGATTTTCTGCCGAGTTCAGCATTCGGCCATTCTTGGAGCGGTATCCGGAAGCAACGCTTGCTCGCCTTACGATTTGGGCGAAAGACCAAAATCCCCATGTTCGTCGCCTCGTATCCGAGGGAACGCGTCCCCGCTTGCCGTGGGCGCCCCGGCTGCGGTCTTTCCAGAAAGACCCCCGACCAGTGTTGGCACTGCTTGAATTGCTAAAGGACGACCCGGAACTTTATGTGCGCCGTTCCGTGGCAAATAATCTGAACGATATCGGTAAAGACCATCCGTTAATACTTGTCGAAACCGCACACCGGTGGATGACGGATGCGACGGATGAAAGACGCTGGCTCATCCATCATGCGCTACGTTCAGCCGTGAAGCGTGCCGAACCGGGAGTTCTTGAGGTTCTGGGTTTCGGCAAAAATGCAAAGGTATCGGTAAACAAAGCGAGCATCACTCCTGAACGCCCCATGATTGGGGGCTCGGTGGCGATCGCCTTTGAAATCACAAACACCGATTCGCAACGGCAGCGTGTGTTGGTGGATTTCCGCGTCCATTTTGTGAAGGCTAACGGAAAGACCAGTCCAAAGGTTTTCAAATTAAAAACTATCGAGCTCGCGCCTCAGGAAACCGTACAACTGGGGAAGACTATTTCCTTGGCCGAAATGACGACGCGCAAACATTACACCGGGACGCACCGGGTCGATGTTCTGTTGAACGGATGCGCTTTGCCCTTAGGGTCATTTGAACTGATGAACGATTAGCGGCTGCTTGGGATTGGTCCCGGACACCTTGCCCTGCTTGAGGATCGAGTGCTAATGCATGAAAGCAAGAAGCAACTCTACGCGATTCGCCGGCGTCCCCTCCGGTGGCTGCGGTGGTGAACCGGGGCATTAGCTTTCCATGACCTACTCAACGCTTGGTTGGCTGTTTGCAGTTGCCGTCACTCTGCACAATGCCGAAGAAGCGCTGCTTTTACCGAAGTGGTCTATGCGCGGCGGTCGGTGGCGCGCTCCAGTGAGTGCGTTTGAGTTCAGATTCGCTGCGGCAGTCCTTGCGCTTCTTGCCTATGGAGTCGCATATCTCTCCTCGATACAAGGCCCGCAAGCCATGGCAGCCTACGCTATAGCCGGCTACGCGTTGGCAATGCTGCTGAATGTCTTCTTTCCGCATGTCTTGGCAACCATTGCGTTGCGCCAATACATGCCAGGCACGGCAACAGCTTTGTTATTCAATCTGGCGGTGTGCAGCATGCTGCTGTATGTTGGAGTGCAGGATGGATCTATCAGCACCGACAAATTCGCGTGGTTTGGTCCAGCGAGTGTTGCAGTCATTTTGGCGAGCATACCGGTACTGTTCTTCATTGGCCGAAAAGCCAGACCGGCATTTCTGCGGATTGGAATGCCGTTGCCATAACCCGCACGAAGCCAAAGAAATACCAGAGGCGTTATGACGTAAGAAGGAATAAAAAAGGCGGTTTTGCACCCCCTCTGCAAAACCGCCTTGCTCATGCACTAAAGTGCGAGCTTGGAGGATATCTTACCTAAGTTTCAACACACCGGCGTCGATCGCATCGCACACTTCCCTACCCATCAGCTGTTTGGCGCAATCCATGATTTGCAAGAGCACGCCGAAGATGGCCAGTGCGAACCAGCCGAATACGACGAAGCCGTAATGCAGCGGTGCCACGAACAATTCTTCCATGAACCAGAAGGTGTGGCCCCATTCATTCAAACCGACATTCGGAAGAATCATGAACGGGCCGACGGTGAAGACAATGTAGGGAAGAGAGATGCCCACACTGAAGTACGGCAAACGGGTTTTTGCGTAGAGAAACGAGGCGAATCCGGTGATGATGTAAATCGGATAGGACAGATAGAATTCGATGATGTGGCTGGGCGTAAAGTCGGTATCCCTCACCACGGTCTGATGCCAGGTTGCATCCTGCTCGGTGAAGTAACTTCCGCCGAAGTACACTGCCGTGGCGTAGAGGCACAACCAAACCAGATGGGTCATATTCCTGCGGAGGTTCTCGCGTGGCGTCACGGCGGCGAGATTGCGGTCGCGAGTTTTCCAGATATACCCCCACAGAAGAGACGCCACAATGACCTCGATCACAATCTGGGTGTATAGAAAGTTCATCCAGTACGTCTCGAATTCCGGTGAAAACGAGTCCAGACCGGCCGCCCAACCGTACACGCCTTCATACCAGCGCACCCAGACGTAGAAGGCGATGTAAAGTGCAACGCCGCCGAAAAGATTGCGCTTGTTGAGCAGCGGCGCATCGCTCTCCCGTGCGCCGACGGCAGGAGTCGCTTTTGCCTCTTGCTGTATATCGAAATCGCTAGTAGCCATCGTGTGCTCCCCTAAAATCAATATGTTTTGGTTCTTGTCGAACGAGCTGCGAACAGCTCTTGATCATTGCAACGGCGCGACCTTGAAGAGGTCTGACCGTGGCGAAGATCATAAAGAAAGGGGATGGCGGGTATTTTGTTTCAGGTCAGCCGCTGAGCGGCTCTAAACTGATCCAGATCAGTTTTTCGGGGGAAAGCGGGAATGTCTGCCGAGGGGTTATTCCATTCGGCATTCGAGTGAACATTAATTGTAGGGTGGGTTAGCGAAGCGTAACCCACCGATTCGAGGCCGCTCGGTGGGTTACGGCCTCGCGGCCTAACCCACCCTACAAAAATTAATTCCTTATTGAAAGCAATTTGGAATTAGGAATCATTGTGGGCAGAATCGCAGCAAGCCGTCCATGTCGAGTATGCGCACCATCTTGCCTTGTACCACGATCAGCCCGCTCGCCTCGAATTGACTCATTAGGCGGCTTACGGTTTCCGGTGCCAGACCGAGATAATTTCCGATTTCCTGCCGGGTCATGCTGAGACGAAACTCCGTTGGCGAGAATCCTCGCTTTCGATGGCGCTCGGAAAGATGCGCCAGGAACGCCGCCAAACGTTCGTCGGCCTGGCGGCGGCTGAGGACGACCCGCTGGATGCCCAGTTGGAATTGACTTCCGGAAAGCTGTAACAATATCTGCGAAAGCTTGGGGATTTCCCGTCCCAACCGTTCCAGCTGATGAGGCGGCAGCTCGCAGTAGCTGACCGTTTCCAAAGCAATCGCGGAACAGGTATAACGCTCTCCGCTGAGTCCGTCGAAGCCCAGCAGTTCGCCTGGCATCACGAAATCGACGACATACTCGTTGCCTGCGCCGTCCAGGGTAACCAGTTTGACCGTGCCGGACTTCAGCGCCAGAAAGCGGTGGAACCACTCCCCACTGTGATAGAGATAGTCGCCTTTGCCGAGCGTGCGATTGATTGTCACGATCCTGCTGACCAACTCCACTTCTTGCTCGCTAAGGCCCTGCGGAATGCAGAGTCTGCCGAGACTGCAGGACTCACAACTAACTTGGGGTCGGCGTTTTGAGGAGAAAAGTTGCTGGAAACTACTCATGGAGGACTATCTGCAAGAATTTCAGAATAGGCTAAAGTTTGCAAAATTTTCCGTCAATTTTATCGAGGCGCTACCATTGTCCGTCGGCGGGTTCGACTTGGTCTGTTATCAAAACGGAAAAAAATAGGGTCATATACTGGTATTTTAGGCGTCTACCCCCTTTTTCGCTACTGAAGCAATAGCTTGAACAAAACGATGGAAATAATGTTTTCGAACATTGATGATGGTGATTTAGTCCGTTGTTCTGATCTATATGTCGCTAGTTTTCATGAGTTTCCCTGGAATGAAGAATGGACGCCGAACAATACCTTTGAAAAGCCGAGTGACTTTCTAGCTTTTCCTAAAGCAGTCGCTATCAAGGTAATAAGTATCGACGATACATGTGGCTTTCTTTTTGAAGGAGTTAAGCGATGGAATTTCGCTACGCCTTATTGCCTAAAAGAAATATGTATCAGCAAAGCCATTCAAAGGGAAAAAGTCGGCACAGCTCTTACGATGACGCTTGAGGAAATGCTAAGAGAAAGTGGAGTATAAAGAATATACCTGGCCACCCATAGAGATAATATCCATTCGCGCTTCTACTCGTCGTTAGAATTTCATGAAAACAAAAGCATCATGGGATGGGAAAGCCCACTGAGAAAAGCGTCTAAGAAGGGCGATCAATCGGGACTCTGGGCTTAGGAACCGTTTTTCTCATTTTTGAATCAACCCGTTATCGCCAGCTCTGGATAACGAGGACCTATTTTCCCATCATGAACCGCATAATTGAGGATCAAGGAGAATGCCATGACTGTTACGAATAGCCAATCGGGGACCAACGTCCATGAAGTTTCCGAAGGGATTTACCGCATCAATACGCCAGTTGTGATCGAAGGCGCAGGCGGCTTCACATTCAACCAATATCTCATCGTCGACGATGAGCCTTTGCTGTTCCACACCGGGCCTCGAAAGATGTTTCCTTTGGTGCGTGAAGCCGTGGCGAGCATACTGCCGGTCGAACGGCTTCGATACATCGCTTTTTCGCACGTGGAGGCTGACGAGTGTGGATCACTCAATGAATGGCTTGCCGTATCCCCTCGATCCGTGCCTGTGTGCGGTGCGGTTGCGGCGATGGTCTCCATCCAAGATCTGGCCGATCGGGCTCCTCGGGCGCTCGCAGACGGAGAGACGCTGACCTTGGGCAAACATCGCGTGCGCTGGCTCGATACGCCCCATCTGCCCCATGCCTGGGAATGCGGCTTCCTGATGGAAGAACGAACCCGCACCTTGCTCTGCGGCGATCTGTTCACGCAGGGCGGCGCGAATCTACCCCCGGTCACGGAAACGGACATCCTGGGACCCAGCGAGGCATTCCGACAGAAAATGGATTACTTCTCGCACGGGCGGGATACCCATGCGCTCCTCGAGCGGCTGGCCGCCACCGAGCCGACCACCCTGGCGTGCATGCACGGCAGCGCCTGGTCCGGCGACGGCGCGAAACTGCTGCGTGCTCTGGCCGATGCACTATCGGCTTAGTACAGGCTGCGTGGCCTTGGGGATACCCAAATGACCGACTTAATCCATCGGCCGTTGAGAACATGAAGCGTCCGCCGGTTCCGATCCTGTCCCGCCAAAGGGCTGTATCGTACTCGAGGATGCCCCGGCCGGAGTAGCGTCCGGTTTGAAAGCCGGCATGCGGGTAATTGCGGTTCTTACCTCGCATACGTTGGAGCAACTGCAAGGCGCCACCATACACATTCGGTCACTTCTGGACCTGCCGCTTGCATTTCGGAAACTAGGATATTTCATGCTACGCTCCGAAAAGGATGGGCAGCCCGAGGAAGCAAAATGGTCGCGTCTGATTCCTTTTGACCTCGATGGCATGCGCTGTAGATCGGCTCCCTGGGAGAGAATGGGTTGGGCCGGATGCCGCTACAATCCGGCGGGTTCCGCCGACAGTTCCTCGAGGGCGAAGCCAAAGCTTTCGCAGCCGCGGCTCGCATGCGTGAGGTAGCGGCCAAAAATCCTCATCAGATAGATCGAGCCGAACTCCTCATATCCCATCCGCGAGACCGACTTGAGCGAGTCGAAATTGTTCGACTCGACGTAGGAGATCAGTCCCCTGTATCCCTTACCGAGATAGTGTTGCAGAGCCAGCGTCATCCCGATCGCGTGGAGCCGCTGCCCGCGATAGCGAGCATGCGTGAATCCCTTGTACATATAGACGTAGTCGCGGTTGAAGCGCAGCAGCAGATCCGGAGGATCGATGCGCGTCGGGCGAAACGAATACCAGCCGTAAGAGGCGAGCTGATTGCCGTCACAGATGCCGTAGCACTCGTCGCCTTTTGCCAGCGCTTCCTCTATGAAGCTCTCCGACATCCCGTTTTCGGGGTTAAGGGCGAACTCGCGAAGCCTCTTCGCGGTAAGGAAGCTCGGTCGGTAAGGCTCGGGGCATTGCGTAAACTCCAGATTGACCCGCCCTATCGTCACCGCTCGTAGAATCTTGAATACTGTAAAGCAGTTTATCCCTTTCACCGCGAGATCGTGCAGTTCCTGGGTAAACCCGCAGCGTCCGCCGAACGGAAAAACGGAAACAGTCCCTGTTGTATCCATATGTTGCACTTCCCTGTCAACTAATGAACCCGTCAAGGATGTCGAAAATCGAGTCTGAGTTCAACACCGAGCCGGAACCGGGCTACGGCGGCAAAACGGTGTGCTGAGGCCTTGGGCTCGGGCAAAATCGATTGCGGGGAAGGTAGTATTTCAAGAAACTTGTAAACATCACGCCTGACTAATGAGCAAACCCTCCCGTCAATTCATGCATCGACTCACCACCACGAACCACAGCCGCGACAGCGCCGGCCTCACCTATGTTTACCCGGTCATTTCCCGGCGCTCCGGCGGGTTATCCATAGGCATCAATCTCAACCCCAACAATGCCTGCAACTGGCGTTGCGTCTACTGCCAGGTGCCGGATCTCGCCCGCGGCGCCGCTCCCGACATTGATGAAGACTGTCTGCGAGAAGAGCTGCTCGGACTCTTGAACGATATCTTGCTCGGCGATTTCTACGAACGGTTTCAGATACCGAACGAACAGCGCGCCATCAAGGACATCGCCATCTCGGGAAACGGCGAACCGACCAGCTGCAAGACCTTCGACCGGATCGTCGAGTGGATCGGCGCGGTTTGCGGCGAGTTCGGCCTGCTCGGCAAGATCAAGCTCGTGCTGATCAGCAACGGCAGCCTGATGCACAAGCCCGTCGTGCAGAAAGGCGTGAAACGCTGGGGCGAATTCGGGGGCGAAGTCTGGTTCAAAGTCGACAGCGCGACGGCCGAGGGCATGCTTCGGATCAACCAGGTCAACCTCGCCCCGGAGACCGTGCTCCGCAATCTGGAGATCAGCGCACGGCTTTGTCCCACCTGGATTCAAACCTGCCTATTCGCATTCGACGGCGAGCCACCTTCCGAAGCGGAACTGGACGCGTATCTGGATTTCTTGGCCGAGCTCAAACGGCGTAGCGTGCCGATCCGGGGCATCCTGCTCTACGGCCTCGCGCGGCCCTCGATGCAGGAGCAGGCGCCACGGCTCTCGGCTTTGCCTGAGGCATTTCTGGATCGAATCGCGGAGGCGATTCGAGCGCTCGACATGGCCGTCCGCGTGAACCGATGATTCGACCCGAAAGGACACTCTTTCCGCTGGCTCCCAAGCTCCCGCTTCGGAGTCTTATCCGAGAAACTCAAGCCTCTCAAAACCGCATGCGAATCGCGAAGCGGGAGCTTCTCGAACTGGGTTCCCAAACGGGAGTCTGGGAACCAGCGCAACTTCGCGGTGAGAAAGCACGGACGGTAGGATTCGGGGCACTTCGCAAACTCCCGATTGACCCGGCCGATCGCCACGGGCCGTAGAATCTTGAACACCGCAAAGAAATTTATTCCCCTCAGCGCGAAATCGTGCAGTTGCTATGTAAATCCGCCGCGACCGCCGAAAGGAAAAAGGGTAACGATCCCTGTCTCATCCATCTTCCTGACCTCCTTTTCAACTTAGGAATCCCCGCCGAGGATGTCGGAAATCGAGCCCGAGTTCACCAAGGCGGCGTCGGAAGCCCAAAACGATTGCGCAAATGGCCCGGACGGGGACAGGGCCTGATCAGGTCGCAACACTCTCCAAGACTGACGCCCACCGGCTCCGGCATCAAGCACATCCAGCACGAGAGACCTTCCGGTGCTTCGATGCCCCGCACCTTCCCGGACGCGGCGTGAGCTCGTGGCGAAACGGCTCACCCCCTTGGCGGTCTCGCCATACTCCGTCGCACCTAAAGATGAGGACGAGCTTATTGTGTCGACGGGCGCGATGTGGAATTGGACGCGACGATAAGGCTTAGCTGTCTCGCGGCTTCGCCGCCGATATCACGTTATTGAGACTCCCCGTTCTGCAATGGACACTTACGGTACTCCAGCGTACCGACCGAGCCACGGATCGAGGCTACTTTACATGAGGGACATGTCCACTTATGCCAAGGAGCTTTCAAAATTGAGAGCGGGTGTAGCTTCACAGGTTCGTAAGTCTTCCTGTGTCGCCGGTAATCGTTTACTTACCCAACTCTCCCATGGGGAGATCGAGCGTCTGACGCCCCATCTGGAGATTACCCGAATTTCGCCGAAAACCCCGCTTTGCACGCAAGCTTATCTGTATTTTCCAACAACCGCTCTTGTCTCATTTATTTATACCCTGGCCAGCGGTTCGACCGTAGAAATCGGCGTCATAGGCAACGATGGCGTCGTGGGTTTAAACACCTTCCTGGGGGGGACGGCGCCAGGCCAGGAAGTTTGCACACTCGCCGGGGACGCATTCCGAATCAAGCTTGCCTCGCTGCATGCTGAATATTGCCGCGGCGACCTACTCCAGCGCGTGCTGTTGCGCTATAGCCAAGCCTTTCTTGCTCAGGTTGCACAAGCCGCCGTGTGCAATCGTTTCCATTCCATGGAGCAACGCCTATGTCGCTGGTTGCTCCTGCGCCTCGACCGACTCTCGTCTAACGAGATAGCCGTGACGCAGGACGGCATTGCCAACATGCTGGGCGGCCGCCGGGCGACCGTCACCGTCGCTGCGGGCCATTTGCAGGAAATGGGACTGATTGTTTGCTACCGGGGCCGAATCACGGTTTTGGACCGGTCGGGCTTGGAAGCGGCCGTTTGTGAATGCTATTGGGCCGTCAACCAGGAAGCAAAATCGCGACGGGTTGGAAACGCCATCCGTCATTAAGGAGTCGGGAACGCCGGAACAATCGGCGCCCATTAGGGGGCGTGGCCCGGGCACTGCGGAAGGGGAGCGGCCGGTTGCTGCGGTAGCGCGGATACGCCAGTCCTGTTTAACCGTGCAGACAGGACTAACAGCATGCTTGCAGCGTCAAAATCATCCGTTCGATTCCAATTTTTTTTGCATTGGGTACGCCAGCGTACCGATATCTCGTTGCGGCCGAGTTAGTTTGTCAGCGCGTTCTGAAGATGCGCTGGACATTTCCTCTCCGGCGGAAGTTCAGCACCTCCAGGCTAACGCATTAGGCTCCGCCGCTAAAGGGCGCTTCGAGGGAGCTTAATTTATGGACCAAGCGCCGCAACATTTCGGAGGTTGATATGTGTACCTATGAGAATCGGACGGATGTGGCGAAGATCGAAAAACAGATTGACAGGTCTCTTCAAGACGAAGGGAAGGCAAAGGAGGTGTTGCGCGAAATTGCGCAGCTTTGCCTTGATACCAAGAGACAACCCGACTACATGTCGCAGTGGCTTTCTCTTTTGAGGAAGAAAGGAATAGACGCCAGAAAATTGGCGGGCAAGAACAATTATGTAGAAATATACCCGAGTGGAACGCACGGAAAAGGTAAAAGTGACAGGCTGCTATTCCAGGTGGAAGAAACGTGGGTAGAGGTCGTGGAAGCAGGTGAAAGCACCCATGGCGGCGCGTTGAAGCTGAGTGCCGTATCGACCATGTCCTTGGCTGAACTGGATCAAATCATCGCCGCCGGCCCCCACGCGGCTTTAGACGCAGTCCTCGCCACGGACCAATCGGCCTTCCAGGACTCGGATGGACTGATCTCGTTCGTAAACATGTCCAGCTCTTTCGTTACCAGCAACCCGGAATACAAAACCGGACGGGAGGTCTGCGACAAAGTTTCCAACTTCTTCGCGACCCTGCGAATCAAGGTTTTCGGCTATCTACAGAAGAACCCCGGCAAGGTTCTGCCGGGAGACAGCGTGCCGAAAACGCAGTGGGACGCCGCCGTGACCCACTATATGCAATTTCTGCTGACTCAGGCCGGCGGACTCACGAATTACAGGGTCACAACGGAAACTTACTCTGTAACTCAGGTCATCACCGAGTTCAGCACCTCGCTGATCAAGCTTCTATTCGACGCGGCTGCGGCTCCCGAGAGCATCGTGAGCGATGTCGTGAAGTTTGTGCAAGGAGTCGGACAATCCCTGCGGGCGAGTTGGGACGACAAGTCCAGGCATTATGCGACCGCCTTGCTCGGTCAATGTCACGAAGCGGTTCCCGTAGATGCTTCGGACCAGACCACCGTCTACTTCCCCAAGATCAAGTACTACTACATCTCGGTCGACTCCTCCCAGCATGCCTTCACGTCCAGTTGTGCAACGGTGGAGAAATTGACCTTCGACTTCAAGTACGAGTACTACGTCACCGGCTTGAAGGCATCGATATTGGACACGACCTCCGATGACTACAAGCAGTTCGTGGCGTTTCTGGACAAGGCACAAGCAGTGTCGTATCAAGACGCCAATAACAATCTCGATGCGATCCTGGATAACACGGTATCGGACGAACCGGCTACATCCCTGGAATTTTCCTCCGACCCGAGCGTGAACGTGTTCGGCGTTGACTTGACGGAATATCCCGGTGTGGCCATCAAGCCTCCCCGAACGATAGAGCGGGTATTGAACAGACACGCCCGAAGCGCATCGTAACCGGCAGGTTTCGTGAATCCGCTCTCGTATCGGAGCAATGTGCTTCTTTTAACCGCCGACCGACCGGGAAGGCTTGTTTCGCAAGAGATAGAGCCCCTAGCGGGGTAGCCCTGCCCGGCGGACTCGGCGAACGTCCGAGTTAGCGTTAAGCATCCCCGGCTTTGGCCCGGGCCATCATGGCACGTGCCTCAGCTGGGGACCTTGCCCACCATTGATTAGGAGGAAATGAGGTATGAATGCATCCTTCACACTGGCTACAAGTCGCCCGTACAGCTCTCTGTTACGGGAGGTGAGCATTCTGGGAAAGCTCTTCGCATCAAAGCAATTGGCCTTTGAGATGCAGGCGCAGACCGAATCCAACTGGTGTTGGGCCGCGACGGCAACAAGCGTGTCTCACTTTTATTGGCTCACGAGCACATGGACGCAGTGCCGCGTCGCGAGCAGCGAGTTGGGACGAAGCGATTGCTGCAACAGCACGGTCCCATCGGCGTGTAACGTTCCGTGGTATCTCGATCGGGCGCTGACGCGCACCGATAATTTTGTCAGTATGATGGGACAGGCCAGCTTTCAGCAGATACGCGATGAAATCGATGCCGGACGACCCGTCGGCGCACGGGTTGGCTGGAACGGGGGTGGTGGCCACTTCATGGTGATCTGCGGCTATAGCCTTGTTGGCGGTGTCGAATACTTCGATATTGATGACCCGATCTACGGCAATAGCCATCTTGCCGTCTCGGAGTTCGCCAGTAACTACCAAGGCAGCGGAACTTGGACGCACACCTACTTCACCAAGAGTTACTTCAAGATGCCGATTAAACTATTGATTCCCAAAGAACCAATTCTCCGCCGGATATGGGAAGCTCGACCGCTGTTGAGCTTGAAGCAAGATATGACGTTCACCGGGAACATGCGCGATGCCTTGCAGGAAGGACGTGCCTCCCTTGGAATGGCCCATCGCATCTATTCGGTCGGCTTGGATTCATTGGTCGCCGATCGAGCTCCGGCACCCCACGCGATCGGTATTCGTGTCTATGAAATATCCGGCGACACGCCACAGGCTTTCTTCGATGTCAGCGAAGAGGAACAACCACGCCTGCTGCAGATGTCCGCATCGAAGAACCATCTGGAACCCTTCGCGCGTGGCATGGCGGAAGCGCTGGCAACGGTTAAACAGATCGGCGAGGAATGTGAACTGAGAATGTTCCGTGTGCCTGCTCTCAATTTCGAGGCGCTATGGATTAATTGTGAAGATGAAACCAAGGACGTGCTCGTGCCCTTGCGCGCCGTCGGCCGATTGGCCTCTTACAAGGCGGTGCCTCTGGACGACGCGTTCGATGCCCTGCGGGAGGCGGCACGTCCATTGGCGCAAATGGACGAGACGATGGGCGCCTGATCGCATGCGGTAAACGATCGCGGAAATCGCATTCGGTACATCGCTATCTCCGTAACCAAGCCGGGGCCTTCGCGGAATCCGTCCCAATTGATCGGTCGGCGACCCCAGCCTTCGATTATCGGGCCGTTTTCCCGTGGGCTCGTGGCTTTGCCGCATCAACTCGGCAAAGAGCGAATGATCGCCGGCGCCCTGCTCTTCACTATCCGGTCCGGAGCAGAAACTCTTCTCCAACGCCGAGCCGTTTCGGCGAAGAGTAAATCCATCTTTCGGTGCCGTCGTCGGCGATCGCCGAGGCGGCGCCGTCCTCTTCGAGGGTCGGGTAATACCGCTCCAGCTCCGGAGGCAGTTGCCACCAATAACCGAGGAGGGCGGCGAACTCCCGGCGGTTCCGGAAGGGATCGCGGACGGGATAGCTGCCGGATTCCGGGTGCAGCGGTACGGTGCCGTCTTTCACGGCCTGCCGGGCGATAGCCTCGACTGCGGCGGCATCGGGGCCGGACAATTCGCGACCGGTCAGCTAAAGGTCGATCTCGCCAAGCCAGAACATCTTCTGACGGAATCCGGAGTCGGTTATCGGCTGAAGATCTCGGCCGGTCGGCCCCGCTCCGGGGACGGCGAGAGCATTCTTCTGCTTATTGGAGGGCCCCCAGCGGGTCTGTCGGCAAGGGATTGCCGACCTACAAAACCGGGCCACCAAGTAGGTCGGGAATCCTTTCCCGACGGCTTCATCGGCAAGGGATTGCCGACCTACGACTCCCACGTGTCCCAAAAGCACCCCGGAATGACGAGGGAATCCCGGCAACCCCGCGAAATTGCCGGGTTTCGTTGCTCAAGCCAGACTACACATTTGGGCGGCTGGATATTCAACCCGCCAACTCCGAGTATCTCGCCAGAATATATGCCACACACGCCGTCAGCTTCTTCGCGTACGGAATATGCAAAAACTCGTTCGGCCCGTGGGCGTTGCTCTTGGGGCCCAGAACGCCGGTGATCAGGAATTGCGCGTCCGGGAATTGCTCGCCGAGCATGCCCATGAAGGGAATGCTGCCGCCCAGCCCCAGATAAGCCGCATCGTGGCCGTAGAAGGTTTGCGAGGCCTCGCTCGTGGCCCGCTCCAGCCATGGCGCCAGGGCCGGGGCGTCCCAGCCGGTTCCGGCCTGCTCGAATTCGACGGAAATCTCGGCGCCGTAAGGCGGCTCGGCGGTCAGCACGCGCCGGATGACGTCCTGGGCCTTCAAGCTGTCCACCGTCGGCGGCAGGCGGAAGGACAGCTTGAAAGCGGTGTGCGCGCGCAGCACGTTGCCGGCCGATTGCAGCGGCGGCATGCCGCCCTGCCCGACTACCGAAAGCGTCGGACGCCAGGTACTGTTGAGCAGCAGTTCGGCCGGATCGTCGCTCACCGGACGGAGCGTCGGCACCGCGCTGAAACTTTCGAGCAGGCCGCCGCCCAGTATCGCCGCCGCCGCTTTCGCCTGTTCCCGCCGTTGAACCGGAATCTCCGCCTTGAGTTCCGGCAGGCGAATGTCGCCGGTCGCCGCGTCTTCCAGGCGGTCCAGCAACTGGCGCATGATCCGCATGGACGAAGGGACGATGCCGCTGGCGATGCCCGAATGGGCGGATTCCGTCAGCACCTTCACGTCGACGATACAGCTCACCAGGCCGCGCAGCGAGGTGGTCGACCAAAGCCGCTCGTAGTCGCCGGCCCCGGAATCGAGCGCGATCACCAGCTCCGGCTTGCCGATCAGATGGGCATAACGCTCGAGATAAGGCGGCAAATCGGGCGACCCGCTTTCTTCCGAGAACTCGATCAGAATCGCGATGCGAGGGCGCTTTCGCCCTTCCAGCGCTTTCAAGGCGGCAACCGCGGCAAACAGCGCATAACCGTCGTCCGCGCCGCCCCGCCCGTAGAGCTTGTCGTCCTTGAGTACCGGCGTCCACGGCCCGAAACCGTCGTGCCAGCCTTCCATTTCCGGCTGCTTGTCCAGATGGCCGTAGATCAGCACGGTTTTGTCCAGATTGCCCGGAATGTCCAGGAGCAGCAGCGGCGTCCGGCCGGGAATGCTGAGATCGTGCAGGGTCCAGCCCGGAACAGGATGCGCGTTCAGCCAGTCCACCGCCAGCCGGCGCACCCGTTCCATGTGGCCGTTCGCCTGCCAGTCAGGATCGAACGCAACCGACAGATTGGGGATCTTGATGTAATCGATGAGCGTCGGCAGGATCTCTCGGTCCCAAAATTCATCGATGGATTGCCGCAGTGCGTCAGGGTGAATGGTCATCGGTATGTCTTCTCGCAGGGTCGTCAATCGAAAAAGTCTGTCATAGCGGCAAACGGTCCGTCCACCAGGTGGCCAAGATGGACTGTACCCTTAGAGTCCCGCCTCGGCGCCGGTCAGCTTTCGCCAAAGCCAGCTGCTGGCTACCTCCGTGCCGAACAAAACATAATTCAGGACATTGAGATTGCGGAGTATCGACTGCTGGTCCGGAATGGCCGACGACAGCCCGGCAAACAGGATGCTGTCGCCCTCGCGCAGCATGAGCTCCGGCGCAGGGATCTCGATGTCCTCGGCGCTCCGCACCACCATCAACGGGATACAGGGCAGCTGCCGATTCCGGTCGACGGGATCGCGCATCAGGCTGTCCAAACCAATCGCCGAGCGGTGGATCATCTCCGCGACGGCCGGGGCCTGCCGAGAATCGAGGGTCAC
>NZ_JBDIVO010000092.1:0-14589 GCF_039794385.1 Methylocaldum sp.
CCGCCCCGCTACCTCGTCGTGCATCCTTGTCTTCTTCATTCTTGCCCCTGGCCCAAGGGCCCCTGCGACAAAATGCCCCACTCCTAGGGTGCGTTGCAGTCTATCACTCATTCATGCCTTGTCAAGGAACAGTCTATCTATGAAAGAATACATATTTACATCGCTAAAAAGCGTCGTTTATAAGCGCAACCCATTGTTTTAATTGGTGACTTAAAAAACCTTTCCAAAGACTTGTCACTCGACGCTTTCAAGGCGCTCGACTGATTCGAACGTGCCCAAGCAGAGGCAACCGCTCATTGCAAACAAACGGACCGGACGATAGTCAGCAGTTCTAGCGGACATCGCATCAGAGCCCAATGCTCAAAATGCTCAATAGGCAACATGATTCTCAAATGTGCCTCGGCGATGTACGCTAACTTGATGCCCTCCCCGAGAAATAGGCCAGATATGCGACTGACCCGAATTCTGCAAGTATCGGCATACGCCGGTGCGCTCGCACTTTCGATTCCGCAAGCTGCATTCAGCGACAATCTTGAGCGCCCGGGTTTCGCCCGAATCGCCCTCGCTTGCACCGGTTGCCATGGCGCATCGGGCCAAGGTATAGGCTCGATTCCGGCGATTAGCGGCATCCCCGAATCCGAATTCATCCGCACAATGCAGGAATTTAAAACGGGTTACCGCTCAGCCACGGTGATGGACCGCATTGCAAGGGGATATCAATATCAAGATTTCCTAGAGTTAGCCCGGTTCTTCAAAAATCATCGCTAGGAGAACGCATGGCACCAATTTCCCGACGAAGTTTCATCAAGTGGGCCGGGGCGATTTCGGCGCTTGGAACAGTCGGCTGTTCGGTAAACCATCCCAGCACCGGATCACGACGCGAAAAAGCCCGCGTAGCGGTAGTCGGCGGCGGGTTCGCGGGAGCGTCCGCTGCGAAGTACCTCAAGCTGCTCAATCCGGAACTTGAAGTCACTTTGGTTGAGCAACAGGCTAATTACTTGTCCTGCCCCGGATCGAATGAAGTTATCGCCGGCCTAAAGCAGCCCGATGAGCTTCGTCGGAAATATGACATCCTCAGGAACGTTCAGGGAATTCAAACGGTAACAGCCGAAGCCCAAACTATCGACACTGCTCGGCGCACCGTGTCATTGGCGGATGGATCGGCCATACCTTACGATCGGCTAATCGTCGCACCGGGCATCGATTTCCGCTGGGACGCCATCGACGGTTACGACGAGACTGCCAGTCTGTTGGCTCCTCATGCCTGGAAAGCAGGGCCACAGACCACACTTCTGCGTCGCCAATTGCAGGCCATGCCTGACGGTGGCGTGGTTCTGATCACGGCACCCGCCAATCCGTATCGTTGTCCGCCGGGACCTTACGAGCGTGCGTCACTGATAGCGCATTTTTTGAAGCGTTACAAACCGCGCTCCAAAGTGCTCATTCTGGATGCGAAAACCCAATTCTCCAAACAATCGCTCTTCCTCCAAGGCTGGGAAGAGCTTTATCCAGGAATGGTGGAATGGATCTCGGCGGAAAAGGAAGGAAAGATAGAACGGGTAGATGCGCAATCGCGCGTCGTCTTCACCGAGTTCGACGAGCACCGTGCGGATGTTTTGAACGTGATCCCGCCGCAAAAGGCCGGCAAACTCGCGCATCAGGCGGGGCTGACCGATCAATCGGGCTGGTGCCCCATCGATCCGCTCACCTTCGAATCGCCGCTGGCACCTTACGTGCACATTATCGGCGATGCCTGTACGGCAACGCCCATGCCCAAATCGGCATTTGCCGCCAACTCGCAGGCCAAGATCTGCGCCGCGGCGGTAATTGATCTGCTGCAAGACCGCGAACCGGGTCATCCAAGCCTGATCAACCACTGCTATAGCTTTTTAAAGCCGGATTATGCAATCTCGATCACCGGCGTGTACAAGTATTCGCCAACCGAGAAGCAGCTCGAGGCCGTGTCGACGGGTGAAACACCCATGAACGGCGATCGGCGGAAAGAAGCCGAGCATGCCCGGAGCTGGCACAAAATCATCGCCACTGACGCCTTCGGGTAATCTCCGCCGTTTGGCGCTTGCTGCCTATGCCGCTTCCAAAGCCGTTGCGAGCAGCGCCCGGACAGACTCCGGAAATTCCAGCTCCAATGCGCGGCTCCGCGCGTGCTCGGACATCTTTTTCCAGGTCTTGCGGACGATACCGATCAGCTTTTCTTCATCGTGAATCGCCGCGAAGGCGACAAAGTAGTAATCGAGAAACACGAGGCACGCGACGTCCTCGATCGATTGAACGTCCGGATCGTTTTTCAAACCGCGTTTCTGAAGAACTTTGCGGACCCGCTCGATGTCTATCGGATCGTATCCAGCTTGTGTCATAAGCTGTGCAACACAATCGGCATGAAAACCATATAGATAGCTGCGCCATTGCAGATACCCCTCGCGCGTGTCCGGGTAGGTCTGCCGGGGAACCTCCCAACGTCGAATGTGCTGCCCGCGCGCGGCGATGTGCAGCAAATCCGGCGCATCGGGATAGAGGCGGTCAAGCCATTCCGTCATGCGCATCCCGTAAAGCAATTCCTTGGAATAGGATTCGCCTCGCCAAACCTCACTATTAGGGTCCTGTGCATTAGCTTCGTCTATTAAGACTAGCACCCGATCCAGCCGATCTTCGTTCATCGAAATACTCAGTCCAAGTTGAAATTTGAAATACTGGGAAACTACTTATCAAATCCTGATTTCAAAGGCAATGAAGCCATTTCAACCGGTTCACGCATTGGCGGAAACGGGGCTAAACAGTATCATCCATGGCATAACCGATTCGCCGGGAGGAAACGATGCTCGACGCGTGCGTCTTCACTATTTTTGGATCTACCGGCCACCTTTCCCGCACCAAACTGATGCCTGCCCTGTACCAATTGGACAAGGCAGGCCGACTGCCCGCGGCGATGGTCGTCTTAGGTGTCGGCCGGCGGGATTGGGATAATTCCCATTGGAGAGACGAGGTATCCAAATGGCTAGAAGAGCGTTTGGGCAGCACACTCGACCGGGACGCTCTTGAGCGCTTCAGCAACCGCCTGCATTTCTTTTCGGCGGACATCGGCGATACGGAATCATCGGTACAGCTAAGACAGGTCCTGGACACTGGCCCCGAGTTTCCGCCCAATCACGTGTATTACCTTTCGCTTCCGCCGTCCGAATACAAAGCGGCGGCCGACTATTTGGCGCTTAGCGGACTCAACCAGGAAGTCGCCGGCTGGCGCCGTCTCGTGGTGGAAAAGCCGTTCGGCTATGACTTGGAAGACGCACAAGTCCTCGATCGCTGCCTGCACCGCAACTTTACGGAACATCAAATCTTTCGGATTGACCACTACTTAGGTAAGGAAACGGTGCAAAACATTTTCGTGTTCCGCTTTGCGAATCTCATGTGGGAACCGTTGTGGAACCGCAACCTCATCGACCATGTGCAGATCACCCACAGCGAATCGGCGGGAATCGAAGACCGGGCGGACTACTATGAAACCGCCGGCGCGCTGCGCGACATGATCCAGAGCCATCTGATGCAGATGTTGGCTTTGGTAGCCATGGAACCTCCGGCGACCATGGACGCCGAATCGATCCGGGACGAAAAGGTCAAGGCGCTGAAATCCATTCGCCCCATCCCAAAGGCTGCGGTCCATGCTCACGCCTTCCGTGCGCAATATGCTTGCGGGCGCATCGACAACCAGGAGGTGCCCGGATATCTCGACGAAAAGCAGGTCGACAAGCAAAGCACGACCGAAACGTATGCCGCCCTGAAGCTTTATATCGACAACTGGCGCTGGCGCAATGTACCGTTTTATTTGCGGACGGGAAAACGCTTGGCGAGGAACAGTTCTCTCATCGCGATACGCTTTAAGCACCCGCCGCAGCAATTGTTTCGCGAAACCCAGATCGAGGCGCTGCCCCCCAATTGGCTGCTGATGGGCATACAGCCCGAGCAATGCATTCGCGCCGAGGTTCAGGTTCGAGAACCCGGCATCGGCATGCGCGCCCGAACCACTCAACTCGATGCCAGCACCTGTTATCAGGCCGGTTATCAATTGGACGCGTACGAGTCCCTTCTGCTCGACGTCATCGGCGGCGATCACTCTCAGTTCCTGCGCTCGGATGAGGTGGAATGGGCCTGGCGAGTCGTCGATCCCATCATAAGAACATGGTCGGTAGAGCGGGAATTCATCCACACTTATCCCGCCGGCTCCTGGGGCCCCGAGGAAGCCGACCGCATCTTCGAGCGGGAGGATCAGCAATGGCGGCATTCTTTCTCGACCGGGGATGCACCTCGTTAAGACCGACGATCCTTTAAGCTATTTGCCTAATTCATTCGATACTTTTGGAGACCTTCTTAATGGCCGTTACAACTCAAGCCATCGACTACAGCCATAACGACGTTCAGCTCGAAGGCTTTTTCGCGTATGACAATAAGCGCCCTCAGCCTTTGCCGGCCGTATTGATCTCTCATGCTTGGGGAGGCAGGGACGAATTCGTGTGCAACAAGGCTCGTAAATTGGCCGAACTGGGCTACGCCGCGTTTGCACTCGATATGTATGGCAAAGGCATCATCGGAAGCGGCCCCGAGGAGAACGCACGGCTGATGAATCCGCTCATGAATGATCGCCGCCTGTTGCAGGACCGCATCACCACAGCTCTGGAAACCGTCCGCAAGCTCCCCCAGGTCGATCCCAAACGGATCGCGGCCATGGGTTTTTGCTTCGGCGGCCTATGCGTGCTGGACCTTGCCCGCACCGGCGCCGATCTGCGCGGCGTTGTCAGCTTCCACGGCTTATTTTTGCCGCCGGGCAATACTCAAGGCAATAAAATCAAGGCCAAGGTTCTCGTGCTGCACGGCCACGACGACCCCATGGCACCACCCGATCAGGCGGCGAATCTGGCTAAAGAACTGACCGAAGCCGAGGCAGACTGGCAAATCCATATTTATGGTAACACCCTGCACGCCTTCACCAATCCCATGGCAAACGATCGATCGTTCGGTACGGTTTACGACGAGACCGCCGATCGCCGCTCTTGGGAGAGTCTGCGGAATTTCCTTGCCGAGGTGTTAAACTAGGCCTTCTCCGTGCACCCTAAAAAAACGACAAATGGACCTGAAATTCCTAGATTTCGAACAACCCATTGCCGAACTCGAAGCCAAAATCGAAGAACTCAAGCGCGTCGGATTCGACAATGAAATCAACATCAGCGAGGAAATTGCGAGGCTTGAAGAAAAAAGCCGCAAGCTGACCGAATCGGTATTCTCCTCGTTGACGGCGTGGCAGATATCGCAGATTTCCCGCCATCCCCAGCGTCCGTATACGCTGGACTACCTCGACCTGATGTTCGATGAGTTCCACGAGCTTCATGGGGATCGCGGATTCGCCGATGATCCGGCAATCGTGGGTGGACTCGCCAAACTCGACGGACAGCCGGTTCTGATCATCGGCCATCAAAAAGGCCGCGATACCAAGGAAAAGATCTACCGCAATTTCGGCATGCCGCGGCCCGAAGGCTACCGCAAGGCGCTCCGGTTGATGCATCTCGCCGAGCGGTTCCGCTTACCCATCCTCTGCTTTATCGACACGCCCGGCGCCTATCCCGGCATCGGCGCAGAGGAACGGGGTCAGAGCGAGGCCATCGCCCGCAACCTTTTCGAAATGTCCAAACTGCGCACCCCGATCATTTGTACCGTGGTGGGCGAAGGCGGTTCGGGAGGCGCGCTGGCTATCGGTGTGGGCGACCGCCTGTTGATGCTTCAGTACAGCACCTATTCCGTCATTTCGCCGGAAGGCTGCGCCTCCATTCTTTGGAAAAGCGCGGACAAGGCCGAGCTCGCGGCCGAAGCCATGGGCATTACGTCGGATCGGCTGCAGGAACTGGAACTCATCGATGAGATTGTTCCCGAACCGTTGGGCGGAGCCCATCGCGACCGCAAGCAAACCGGCGATAATTTGAAAGCGGCACTGAAACGGCATCTCGAAGAGCTGCGTCGCACGTCCATCGAGACCTTATTGCAACAGCGCTACGAGCGGTTGATGAGCTACGGCATTTTCGAGGAAGCCGTAGCCTAGCTTCATTGATGCGGGGCGGATAATCACCGCCCCTCACTTCACGGCTTAGATGAGCCTTTGTACCGAAACACTCGATCGAATCCTATCTCGCCAGCCGCCGGCATCCCGCTACTGGATCGCGTACAGCGGCGGACTCGACTCGCTCGTTTTGCTTCATCTCTGTGCGGAACTGAAAGCCAAAGATCCGAACCTCCGCTTTACTGCCGTACATGTCCATCACGGCCTGCAAACAGCCGCCGAAGAATGGGCCGAATCTTGCGAAGCGAGCTGCCGGATGCTTGGAATTCCGTTCCGTCTGTTACGGGTCAACGCCGCCGCGAAACCCGGCGAGAGTCCAGAGGAAGCCGCGCGAAACGCGCGCTACGATGCCCTGCGCGCGCTTCTGTCCGACGGCGAGGTCTTGTTGACCGCACAGCATAGGGACGACCAGGCGGAGACGCTATTGCTCCAACTGCTTCGCGGAGCGGGTATCGCCGGCCTTGCCGCCATGCCGGAACGCACCGCCTTCGGCCCAGGATTTCTGCTGCGGCCGTTACTGTCTTTTTCCCGCGAACAGCTCCGCGAGTACGCTCAAGCACACGAGCTGACCTGGATCGAAGACCCCAGCAACCGCGACTTGAGTTACGACCGCAATTTCATACGCCACGAGATCATCCCCTTGCTCGAAAACCGCTGGCCGGCGACCAAGGACGCGCTGGTCCGCACGGCCCAACATTGTGCCGAAGCGCAAACGCTGCTGAACTCGCTTGCCGCGGACTTGCTGAAGTCCGTTATTCATCCGCTGCGAAACACGCTTCTTCTGGATCGGCTGAGGCCGTGTTCGGAAGCGGACCGCCGCCTGATTCTGCGCGAGTGGCTGCGGAGCCGCGGTTTCCGCATGCCTTCGACTCGCGTTATTGATAGGGTTTTGAACGAAACGCTGAACGCCAGACCGGACCGAAATCCCGTAATCCGGTGGAGCGAAGGCGAGATTCGGCGCTATCGGGGAGAGATCTTCCTGATGCCGGCCGCTTCGCCTTTCCATCCGAATAGAGTCATTCCATGGGATGGTGCTACGACACTCCATCTGCCGGACGGGAACGGCGACCTCAGCGTCACCACTGAAAAACGAGCCGGCATCTCGTTAACGGCATGGCGAGCCGGCAAAATCACCGTTCGCTACCGGCAAGGCGGCGAATCGCTACGCCTGCCCGGCCGCGAAGGCTCCCACGATCTGAAAAAACTGTTTCAGGAAGCCGGCATTACACCTTGGATCCGGGAGAGAACACCGCTGATCTACATCGGCGACGAGCTAGCCGCAGTGGCGGGATGGTGGGTGTCCGATTCTTATGCCGGGCAACCGAACGACTTTAATATCGTGATCCGGTGGCACGCGCCGGAGAGTTTTTCCGGCGCACTGCCTTCGGCTAATTAAGGATTGATGCAGCGGTAAACATTGAAAGACTGCTCACCATCGATCAGGGGGCCGGTCGGCACGATGGTGTCTCCCCCCATGTCCGCCGCGTTATTGCGGGCGAGACGTTCAACTTCCTCTTGTACGGTATCTTTGCTGCGGGCAAAGATACCGATGGTCGCCGCCGTATTCGACGTGATACGCCCCAAAAATTTACAGCGCCCCACTTCGGGCGGCGTGAGCATACGAATCTTTTCGCCCTGCGGCTTGAGCTCTACCCATGTGCACCCGGAGACCATGGACATTATCGCCACCCCAAAAACAATCGTGAGTAATCTCGCCCCATTCATCAAATAACGTCTCCGCATTAGTCGTTGTATTTTCACCATGTTAGTGCGATTCAATATTCGATTGTAAACAACCTGGGCGGTGACTCCGATCCACAGGTTGAGTAGAATATGCTGACAAATCCTTTTGAAGTCCGACGCGACGGCCGCTGCCTCGGCGATCGTTACGCAGCCTAAATTTACCCATCGTTGAATGACCAAATATATTTTTATTACCGGCGGAGTCGTCTCATCCCTGGGCAAAGGCATTGCCGCATCGTCGCTTGCCGCAATCCTGCAGGCCCGCGGTCTTAAAGTTACACTGACCAAACTCGATCCGTATATCAATGTCGATCCGGGCACCATGAGCCCGTTTCAGCACGGCGAGGTTTTCGTCACCGAGGATGGCGCCGAAACCGATCTGGACCTTGGCCATTACGAGCGCTTCCTGAGCACCACGATGGGCAAGGTCAACAGTTGGACCACCGGGCAGATTTACGAAAATGTCATCCGCAAGGAGCGACGAGGGGAATACCTCGGAGCGACCGTGCAAGTTATCCCCCATATCACGGACGAGATCAAGCGCGTCATCCGGCTCAGCGCGGAAGGCTACGACGTGGCCCTGATCGAAATCGGAGGGACGGTCGGCGACATTGAATCGCTGCCCTTTTTGGAAGCCACGCGCCAGATGCGAGTCGAGTTGGGCGATGACAAATGCCTGTTCATTCATCTCACCCTCGTTCCGTACATCGCGAGCGCCGGCGAGCTCAAGACGAAGCCCACCCAGCACTCGGTGAAGGAACTCCGAACCATCGGCATTCAGCCCGACGTTCTGATTTGCCGCTCGGACCGGATCATCCCCAAGGCCGAGCGAACGAAGATCGCACTCTTCACCAACGTCGGGGAAGATGCCGTCATCTCCGCCGTCGATGCCGACACCATTTATCGAATTCCGCTGCTGCTGCACGAACAGGGGTTGGACGATATCGTCGTGAAAAAACTCAAACTCGATGCCGGCGCGGCCGACCTCTCCGAATGGCAGAGAGTGATCGATGCCCTGGAGCATCCCGGCCATGAAGTGACGATCGCCATGGTAGGCAAGTACGTCAATCATTCCGACGCCTACAAATCGCTGACCGAAGCGCTCATTCATGCCGGCATTCAGACCAGGACCAAGGTCAAAATCCGATTCATCGAATCGGAAGAAATCGAGGACAAAGGCACCGGCTCGCTGGAAGGCGTAGACGCCATTCTGGTGCCCGGCGGCTTCGGCGAACGGGGTGTCGAAGGCAAGATCGCCACGGTCAAGTACGCTCGCGAGAAGAAAGTCCCCTATCTCGGCATTTGCTTAGGGATGCAGGTGGCGGTCATCGAATTCGCGCGCGATGCGGCGGGACTGGAAGGCGCCCACAGCACGGAGTTCTTGCCGAAAACACCGCATCCGGTCATCGCCCTGATTACGGAGTGGCAGGACGACTCCGGCACGATCGAGCATCGGGACGAAAAGTCCGATCTGGGCGGCACCATGCGTCTGGGCGGCCAGAAATGCCGGCTGGTCAGCGGCAGCCTGGGCCATAGAGTCTACGGCAAGGACGTCATCAACGAGCGCCACCGCCACCGCTACGAGTTCAACAACCGCTATCTCAAATCCCTTGAGGACGCAGGACTCAGGGTGTGCGGCAAATCCCTGGACGGCCGCTTGGTGGAAATGATCGAGATCCCCGATCATCCGTGGTTCCTCGCCTGCCAATTTCATCCGGAATTCACGTCCACCCCGCGTGGCGGCCACCCTCTTTTCACGGGCTTCGTGCGCGCCGCCGCCGAATATCATCAAAACAAGAAGGCGAACTGATGCAACTGTGCGGATTCGAAGTCGGCTTGGACCGGCCGTTTTTCCTGATTGGCGGCACCTGCGTCATCGAAGGCGAGCAACTCGCCTTGGAGACCGCGGGAACACTCAAGGAAATCACATCCAGCCTCGGCATTCCCTTTATCTATAAATCCTCCTTCGACAAGGCGAACCGCTCGTCGCACGAAAGTTTCCGCGGCCCCGGCCTCGAGGAAGGACTGCGCATTCTCGAAAAGGTACGGGATACCATCGGCGTACCGGTGCTGACCGACGTCCACGAGGATACCCCTTTAGGCGAAGTCGCCGCCGTCGTCGATGTGTTGCAGACACCGGCGTTTCTCTGCCGGCAAACCAACTTCATTCAGGACGTCTGTGCGCAAGGCAAGCCGGTCAATATCAAGAAAGGCCAATTCATGGCCCCGTGGGACATGAAAAACGTAGCCAACAAGGCAAGAGCCGTCGGCAACGAACAGGTCCTCGTCTGCGAGCGCGGCGTCTCGTTCGGTTACAACAACCTGGTCTCCGACATGCGCTCTCTCGTCATCATGCGCGAGACCGGCTGTCCCGTGGTGTTCGACGCCACCCACTCGGTGCAGCTGCCCGGCGGTCAAGGCACGGCTTCCGGAGGGCAACGGGAATTCATACCGACCTTGGCCAAGGCCGCCCTGGCGGTGGGCATCTCCGGCCTGTTCATGGAAACCCACCCCGAACCGGACAAAGCGAAGAGCGACGGCCCCAATTCATGGCCCTTGGCTCGCATAAAGGAGCTCTTGGAGGTGCTTGTCGAAATAGACCGCATCGTCAAACAACGCGGAATGGTCTAGACGGAATTATTACAACGACACTCCGATACCAGAGGAACGGAACCGATGAGCAAAATCACCGAAGTGCGGGCACACGAGGTGCTCGACTCCAGAGGCAATCCCACAGTCGCCGCAGAGGTCATACTCGACTCCGGAGCAACCGGCTCCGCCATGGTGCCGTCCGGCGCTTCCACCGGAACCCGAGAGGCCATCGAGCTTCGGGACGGCGATAAAACCCGCTATCTGGGCAAAGGCGTATTGAAAGCGGTCGAGAACGTCAAAACAGCGATCCGGTCCGCCGTCTTGGGCATGGACGCCGATGACCAGGCGGCCATCGACCGCAAGATGATCGAACTGGACGGCACCGACAACAAAGGCCGCTTGGGCGCCAATGCCATTCTCGGCGTCTCCCTGGCGACCGCCCATGCCGCGGCGACCGATGCCGGCAAGCCGCTCTACGCGTACCTCAACCGCAGCGGCGAGTTCCTGTTGCCGGTCCCCATGATGAACATCATCAACGGCGGCGCGCATGCCGACAACAGCGTGGACATGCAGGAGTTCATGATTCTTCCCGTCGGCGCGCCCAGCTTCCGGGAAGCTCTCCGCTACGGCGCCGAAGTCTTCCACGCTCTGAAAAAGGTACTGGCCGAACAGGGCCTGAGCACCGGCGTGGGCGATGAAGGCGGCTTCGCGCCGAATCTGCCGTCCAACGAATCCGCCATCGGCGTCATCCTGGAAGCGATAGAACGGGCAGGATATAAAGCGGGAAAAGACATCTATCTCGGCCTGGACGTCGCCAGCTCCGAGTTTTACCGGGACGGCGTCTATACGCTGGAATCCGAGAATAAACGGTTCACTTCGGACGAGTTCGCGAACTATCTTGCTGCCTGGGTCGACAAATATCCCATCATCACCATCGAAGACGGCATGGCCGAAGACGACTGGGACGGGTGGAGACTATTGACCGATCGGCTGGGGAGCCGCATTCAGCTGGTAGGCGACGATCTTTTCGTCACGAATCCCGCTATCCTGAAACAGGGCATCGAGGCCAAGATCGCCAACTCCATCCTGATCAAGGTCAATCAAATCGGTACCTTGACGGAAACCCTGGAAGCCATAGCCATGGCCCACCAGGCCGGATATACGGCTGTCGTCTCGCACCGTTCCGGCGAAACAGAGGACACCACTATCGCGGATCTCGCCGTGGCCACCTGCGCGGGACAAATCAAAACCGGCTCTCTCAGCCGATCCGATAGAGTCGCCAAATACAATCGGCTTCTCAAGATCGAAGAGCAATTGGGCGATAAAGCCCGGTACACCGGCCGCAGCGCCTTCCGTCAAGCGCTCTGAAAGGCGGGACGCCGTCCGACGACAGTGTGAAAAAGCTGATTGTCTTCTTGCTGGTGTTGATCGCCCTGCTCCAGTACCGACTGTGGCTGGGCGATGGCGGAATCGCCGAATTGCAGGAGTTGCAGGACCGTATCGAAAAGCTCACGGAGGAGGGCGAAAAGCGGCGCGAACGTAACGCGGCGCTGGAAGCCGATGTCAGAGATTTGAAGGAAGGAACGGACGCCATCGAAGAACGGGCTCGCCAAGAACTGGGGATGATCAAGCAGGGAGAGACTTTCGTCCAAGTGATCGAAATGCCTAAGAACAAGACACACGACCGATCGCCGCAACCAAAGCCTTCGGAGCGGAAAACTACGCCACAAAAGACCGAAAGGCCTCGTTAGCATCTGTTGTCCATGACCGACACCTGCCGAAATAATCGATTCTGGGCCATTGTCCCTGCAGCCGGCGTGGGTAAACGCATGGGGGTCGACGTACCGAAGCAATACCTTCAAGTCCTGGGGAAGCCGGTATTGCAGCATACCCTGGAGCGGTTGCTGGCGATCGATGTCTTGGCCGGCGTCGTCGTGGCTCTCGGGAGCGAGGATGGTTATTGGTCCGATCTACCTTGTGCTACCCATCCCAAGATCCGGGTCGCCCCCGGAGGTAAGGAGCGTGCCGACTCCGTGCTTTCCGCCTTAACGAGTCTCGAGAACGTGGCCGAACCGGACGACTGGGTGTTGGTGCACGATGCAGCTCGGCTGTGTATCACGATCAGCGATGTTCAAAAACTGATCGATCGGCTTAGGAACGATGAAGTCGGCGGCATACTGGCACTGCCGGTCACGGATACCCTGAAAGGCGCAGAGGCGGGCGAAATCGTCGAAACCATCGACCGCAGCCGGATCTGGCGCGCGCTGACGCCACAGATGTTCCGCTTTCGTATGCTCAAGCATGCGCTGATCGATGCTGCCGAACGGAAACTGATCGTGACGGACGAAGCCAGCGCTCTCGAACTTCGAGGATTGCGCCCGAAGATCGTGGAAGGACGCCCGGACAATATCAAGATTACGCGGCCGGAGGATCTTCCTCTGGCGGCTTTTTACCTGGAGCGACAATGCTACGAATAGGTCAAGGTTACGATGCACATCGGTTCAAAGATGGCGGCCAACTGGTCCTGGGGGGCGTAGCCATCGATTATGAAAAGAGCCTCGCGGCGCACTCGGATGGAGACGTTGCGTTACACGCCTTGTGCGATGCCTTATTGGGTGCGGCGGCACTGGGCGATATCGGTCGGCATTTCCCGGATTCCGACCCCAGTTTCAAGGGCATAGACAGCCGGGTTTTGCTCCGCGAGGTTCACGCCAAGATCACCGAACGCGGCTACACCGTGGTCAACGTCGATCTGACCATCGTCGCACAAAAGCCGCGGCTCGCGCCCTATATCGAAAAAATGCGCACAACCATCGCGGATGACCTCGACATTGCGCACGACGCGGTCAACGTCAAAGCCACCACGACCGAAGGCATGGGCTTCGAAGGCCGGGGCGAAGGCATCTCCGCCTATGCGGTAACGCTCCTTCAGAAAAATTAAGCCATGGGCGATTCGACCGCCGCCCTGCCCTACGCCTTTGGTGGGCCTGCCGGAACCGGCATTATCAAGACGTCGCCGGAAGATTTCGTCGTCGAGGAACTGCTGGGTTTCGAGCCTTCCGACCAGGGCGAACACTTTTTTCTGCGCATCGAAAAACGCGGCGAAAATACCGACTACGTCGCCCGCCAACTGGCCCGCTTTGCCGGAATCCCGACACGGGACATAGGCTACGCGGGCCTTAAGGACCGCCACGGCAAGACCATTCAATGGTTCAGCGTATGGCTGCCGGGCAAGGCCGAACCGGACTGGAGGCAACTTGAATCCCCCTCCCTCCGCATACTCGAAGTCCGGCGCAACAGCCGCAAGCTAAAAAAAGGCGCGGCAGCCGGCAATCGTTTCGAAATCGCCGTTCGCGAATTGAAATGCGACATCCCGCTATTGGAACGACGCCTGAAACAGATCGGCGAATGTGGGGTTCCCAATTATTTTGGAACGCAACGGTTCGGCCGCGAGGGACAGAACCTTGCGAAGGCATCGGCTCTTTTCGCGGGTACGCTCGGGCGGGTGGACGCTCACCGTCGCGGGCTTTATTTGTCTGCCGCGCGTTCTCATTTGTTCAACCGCATCCTCGCCAAGCGGATAAGCCGAGACGTCTGGGATCGCGCGGTTACCGGCGATGCCTTCATGTTTCCCGACTCGCGCAGTTTTTTTAAGCCCGACGCTATTACTCCGGAAATCACGCAACGGCTTGAGGCCAAGGAAATTCATCCAAGCGGCGCGCTCTGGGGCAAAGGTACACCGGCCGTTACCGATGAGGCACTGGCCATAGAGACGGCCGCAGCCGAGGAAGAGCCGGTTCTCTGCCGCGGTCTCGAAGATTTCGGCGTCGAGATGGCCCGCCGGCCGCTGCGACTTTGCCCGGACGGATTTCAGTGGGAACGGTCCGGCCCGAGCAGCATGCATTTGCGATTCGCGCTGCCCGCCGGGGCTTACGCGACCGCCGTTCTGCGGGAACTGATCGACACCGGTTTTTCAGACGATTAAAGGATCCTCATGGACTGCCATCACGTGTATTACCTGGCTCTCTTGCAAGGGCTGACCGAATTTCTGCCCATTTCGAGCGCCGCTCACCTTATCCTGATGCCGGTGGTTTTCGGCTGGCATGATCAAGGCTTGGCCTTTGACGTCGCCGTCC
>NZ_JBDIVO010000093.1:0-14448 GCF_039794385.1 Methylocaldum sp.
TTTCGGCCGCTTCGTCGCTGCCCTTCACGAACAGATGCACGGTACCGCCGAACAGAATGGCGTCGTTGGTGCGCCCCATGGCTTTGACGAAATTGGGATGAGGCGGCGGAACCGGAGCGGTTCCGGTACCGTCGATGATGTTTCCCAGAGGAAAATGAAGCGAATGGGCCTTGTGCAGGGCGACCTCCAGTACGCGGCCGACGACCTGCATGCCGCCGGCGAGGCTGGAAGTGGGCGTCAGAATGACGTTGACCCCGCTCGTATCCACTTTGCAGGCCTTGGCGATTTTCTCGATCACCTCGACCGGAGGAACCTTGTCGACCTCCATCACGATGGCCGTCTCCTTGCCGTGGTCGCGATAGCCCAGTTCCTTATAAAGCTCTTCGACGGGCTCTTCGTTGCCGTCCTTGACCTTGGTCGCCATCGCACGCGCCGGGCCCGAACCGAGCGCGTAAAAGGCGCTTTTGCCCTCTCCGTGGGACAGGCTCCAGCCGGCATACTGGCTGCCCAGGCAGGAAATTACCGGATTCGTGGAATGGACGTTCACGGTCAGAGGCCAGCGACTGAAGGTTGATGAGTGAGTAAGCGTGACGGTCCCAAGTCCACCCATGCAGATTTCCGCGATCAAGCGCCCCGCCTCCAGACCGCCCACCGCCTCGATACCGGCGTCGATGATGGTGCAGCCGTTTCCCAGCTTGTCGATCTTGAGCCGCAGCTTGTCGGCATTCGCGATCATGTACTTGACGATGGGAAGCGCGTGCGCGTTAACGCTGACAGTGTGTTGCATGGTTACCCTCTTGCCCGGTTCATTGAAGAAAAGGTGATTGTACTAGCCGTACAGTCGTTCGTGCAGCTCGGTTGTCCGCAGCTCGATCAAACGTTCGACGTCGGGACAGTCGGCCCCCTCCGCGCGAACGGTGCACACCGGTTGACCAACGTCGATCAGCGTGCGCGGCACCGGCGTATCCGTACACCAGTCCGGCCAACACATGGTTTCGGACACGTCGAGCTCCCGCGATGCGAAAAAAACCTTGAAGGCCCGGGTGACGCCGCCGGTGTCCGCAGCACCCGGAATTCCCCCTCGGCACGCCCGAATATGTTCGGCCAATAACCCGCGTGAAAAATCCTCATCGTACAAGGCCATGGTGGCACTCGGCCTAGGGTTGATTTCCAGAACCCGGCACACCTCGCCATCGAGCATGAAATCCAGGCTGTTCAGCCCCTTGAGCGGAACCGCTCGGATCAGGCGAGCGACGTACGCCTGCACTTGCCGCCTCTGCTCCGGCCTCAGATCGGCTCGATTGATGGCGCCGGCAAACAAAAACGGCTGATCGACATGACAATCAGCCGTCCACAGCGTGTTGAAACCGATGATCCGCGCATTTTCGCCGTTCGCCAGAAACAGGGCGGACATGGCCTTGCCGGGAAGCCTGCGCTGGTAATAGCCGCTCGAATCCGGTTCCGCTCGGGCACAAAAACGCACACCCTTGCCGCCTTCGCTACGAGCGGACTTCAACAGCCAGTTCTCCGGATCGGGCGGCCACGTTCGGCTGGATTCCGGGTAAGGAATATCGAGCTGCCGGAGCAGATCGAAGAAGGCATCTGGCGTTTTCAATAAACGGAGAATTTCCGGCGAATTGCCGTAGAGCGTCCGCCCTTGCGCAAGTCCTTCCAAAATGCCGGGATCGGCATCCAAACCGCTACTGTAAACCAGAGCGTATCCGAGCTCCGCCGGAGCAAGCCGCTCGGCGGCTCGCAAGACGCTTTCCCGCTCGAAACCTATGTCGGCGCCGTTGACGGCTTCGCAGCGCTCGGAACAGGCGCGTGTTTCCCGATCGGCGAAAAGATCGATCGAGACCGGCCGAATTCCGGCACGCGCCGCCGATTGCGCCAGCATTCTCGCCGAGCAGCCGATCAGCAGCAGGCGTTCCGATAGGTCGCGCAAACTTTCCAATGATCGCTCAATGGCTTCGCCGCCGACGCGCCGCGGCTATAAACGCAACGTCTTTTCGCGCGACGCATCCGTTCGCTCCAACATAACATCCGCGCCTTTGTTGCGGGGGGTGGCCAGCAGAAACCGGAGACCCGCCGTGCCGGCGAACCGCCGCCGCGCCGCGGTGACCAGCGTTTCCCCGCGCGTCGTGTTCTCAACGAGGCAAAAACCGGTCGGCCCCCAGGAGCTCTGACCGATGCCGACGGCGCCCTGAGCTTCGAGAAAAGCCAAGGCCTTGGCGACGCCGGCGCTGGTGAAGCGTCCGCCCTGAGCAGGTGCGAAATAATCGCCCACCGAACGTTGCAACTCCGCGATCACCTCGCCGAAACCTCGGATGTCGCGCTCGACTAATGCGGGCAAGCCTTTCATGAGCAGCAAATGACAGAGATGCGCGGCTTCCTTGGCGGGAAAAACCGGCAAGGCGCGGAAAGCCTCGATCTCGTCCTTGCCGTGCAAGCCCAGATCCCGCTCGTCCAACACCAGAATGAGACGCCAGTCCGCGGGAAATTCCAGGCGAGCGACGACCGGCGGGATGACCGTGTTTTCGCCGCGCCCGCCGTCGACCACCAGGCCGCCCTGCTCGAATACGGCGATACCGATGCCGGAGCGTGCGCCCCGCTCGACAATGGGAGCGAGATTGCGCACCGACAGGTCGAGACCGTAAAGCCGGGACAGAGCCATACCTACGGCCAGTTCGAGCTGCGTGCCGGAGCCGAGTCCGATGTGCCCCGGTATGGCATCCTCGATCCGAATCTCGACCGCGAAATCCTGCTCCAGCGCGGAGACGAACTTGCTGACGGCAGCGATGGCCCGATCCGCGCCGGGTCCGTGCGCGGTCAGCCGATCCGAAGGCATCATCGATAGTCTCGTCGCGATTTCGCTGACACCGACGCCGATACTGCCGAAACGCCGCCCCAAGGACCCGCCCAGATCGAGAAAGCCCATGTGCAAACGCGCCGGAGCGATAACTCGCGCACGAAGCTTGTGGTGGGATGAGGAATTGACTGACATTGGCTAGAACGACTTCCGGAGAGCCGCGGATATTTCCGCTCGAGAAGTAACTGCAAAGGGACATGCTATTGCATGGTCTCCGGTTTGTCGACCTTGGAGCTTATGGAACCAGATCGATCACGCATGAACAGTGCGGGATTAACGCCGACATACGACAGCAATGCCTTTGATAACGGAATGGCATGGATTCTCACATAGAGTTCATAGAGGCGGCTGATTCAGCTCGGACGGAAGGGCGCTGCCGCCGGACAAGATAGGCCGGAAATTGCAGCTATACTTCCGGCTACTGAAAAAAGCAACTCTTCAGGAATAAGAACAACTTGCGGTGAGGACTTCGCTTGTACCGCGCCGCAGCTAGCGCACCTTTCACGAAGGTTAGCCATCGACCATCACTTCGGGGGAAAAGGAATGAGCCTATTTTTGAAAGGTCTGGGACTTGTCTCGGGTTTATTGGCTTGCGCCGCCTGCATCGCGGCTGATCCGCGGCCGGATGGCAATGAGACGACGAGCGGCAGGGCCGTCGAATCCGCGGCATCGTCGCACCAGGGTCTCGATTCCGGCCTGATTCTGAGAAGCTACGGAAAGTTGCCCATGGCCTTCGAGAAGAACCATGGCCAAGCCGACGATGCGGTCGACTTCGTCGCGCGGGGAGCCGGCTACCGAGTGTTATTGATGCATTCGGAAGCGGTCGTCGATTTGGCAGGTAGCCCACTCGAACCTGCACTCGACACACTCCGCATGCGCTTTGTCGGAGCACGCCGGGATGCCGCGGTAGCAGGCATCGACCCACTCCCCGGCAAGACCAGCTATTTCAGGGGCTCCGACTCTTCCAGGCATCTCAGCGGCATCGAAAGTTTTGCCCAGGTCCGCTAGCCGCAATCTATCCCGGCATCGACCTCGTCTATTACGGCAACCAGCGGCATCTGGAATACGACCTGGTTGTCTCGCCGGGCGGCGATCCGGCACAGATCAGGATCGCTTTTGAAGGTCCCGAGCGTATCGAGATCGATGACGACGGAAATCTGGTGCTTCACACCGGAAGCAGGCAATTGATCTTTCAACGGCCGTTCGTCTACCAGCTTGCAGAAGGAGAGAAACGAGCGGTCGAAGGACAGTACGTCCGTATGGCAGAAAACCAAGTTGGCTTTAGTGTCGCCGCCTACGATACGCGAACACCTCTGGTCATTGACCCGGTGCTGAGCTATTCGACCTACATCGGAGGAACCTCGGACGACGCCGGCACTGCCATTGCCGTTGATGCGGCAGGGTACGCCTACGTTGCGGGGTATACGTATTCTTCCAACTTTCCGCTCAAGAATCCTTACGACCGGTCGTTGGGCAACAGCGATAGGGATGTCTTCGTTACCAAGATCGACCCGACGGGATCGGCCCTGGTGTATTCCACCTATCTGGGGGGACGAAACACCTTGGATTGGGCGACGGGTATCGCTGTCGACGAAGCCGGAAACGCTTACGTCACCGGCCGGACCACCGGCAGCGATTATCCCGTGACAAGCGGCGCCTACCAATCGGGCGTGACGGGCGGAGGCGCATTCGTCACCAAATTGAACGCAAGCGGCACCGGGCTCGTATATTCGACTTATGTCCTTGGCGCAACCGGCACCCGCATCGCCGTCGACGCCTCTGGCGCCGCTTACCTCACCGGCAGCGCCAAACCGGATTTCACTACGACTCCGGACGCCTTTCAGCCGACCAGCGACAACACGGGCGGCACCGACGCCTTTGTCGCCAAGCTCAATCCGAACGGCACCGGGATGGTTTACGCGACCTTTCTCGGCGGCAACGGCACCGATGCGGGCAAAGGCATCGCCGTCGACGTTAGCGGCGATGCTTATGTCGCGGGCTCGACGACGTCGGATAACTTTCCTACCGCGAATGCTTTGCAGGCAACGCGTCAGGGCAGACAGGACGGTTTCGTAACCAAGCTGAATGCCTCGGGCACGGCGCTCGCTTTCTCCACCTACCTCGGCGGTTCCATGGACGACTCGGCGAACGCCATCGCGGTCGATACCCAAGGTAGCGCCTACGTGGCGGGAGAAACCTACTCCAGCAACTTCCCCGTCAAGAACGCCTTTCAGCCCACCAAGTCCGGGTACCTTCTCACCAACTCGAGCCTGGGTAATGCTTTCGTCGCAAAGCTCTTGCCGGGGGGAGACGGATTCGCCTATGCGTCGTTTCTCGGGGGCGAAATCTGTACCCGCTATTGCTATTCGGTATTCAACGCCTTCCAGATACGCGGAGACGTCGCCTATGGCATAGCCATTGATGATGTGGGGCATGCGTATGTGACGGGACTTGCCAGCACGTACACATTTCCGCTGATCGATTCGCTTCAGCCCGGCAAACAACAGGACAGTGAAGATTCTCTTTTCGTATCGAAAATCGGCTTGGCCGGGAATGTCCTTCTTTACTCCGCGTTCGTCAGAACCGGCCCCACACCGGGAGGCGATGTGGATGACGGCCTGCCCTCCGGAGCCGGTAACGCGATTGCCGTCGACAGCACTGGCAACGCCTACGTAGCGACGGAAGACGCTGGCGGTTTTGAGACGACTACCGGCGCTTTTCAAACGGCGAACAAAGGTGGTGAGGATGCGGTCGTGTTCAAGCTCAGTGCGCCCTCGGTTGGGATGACTCTCAGCTCATCGGCGAACCCGGCAAGTTCGCGAACATCGACGACACTGACCGCGACTGTTTCCGACCCGAACCTGACCGGCAATGTCTTTTTCATGGACGGCTCGTCGCAATTGGGTAGCGCCCCTCTGAACGGCGGCTCCGCGACTCTCACGACGACGCTGTCGGCCGGGATCCACCGGCTCACCGCCGTGTTCCGCAGCAACCCGATCACCGCAGACTCGGCCTTGCTTCACCTGGTCGTCAATACGGGCCTCGTCTGCAACTGAAGCGATTGAACAGGAACGGGAGAAACCATGTCTCGCCTCATCTATCGTATGGTGTTCTGGCTCGCCGCTGCGGTGCCCCTGACGGCGGTCGCCGGCAAAAACATCGCCCCCACTGTCAGCCTCACCGCACCGCTCAATAGCGCGAGCTTCACTGCCCCGGCCACGATCACACTGTCGGCCACCGCCACCGCCACCGCCACCGACGGCAGCATCGCCAAGGTCGACTTCTATCAAGGCACGACGCTGATCGGCACGGCTACCGGCACGCCCTACACATACACGTGGTCCAATGTACCCGCAGCCAGCTATACGCTTAGGGTCATAGCCACCGATAACCTGGGTGCTTCCGCTATCTCCGAGCCGGTCGTCATCACTGTCAACCGGCCGCCACTAGTGGCGCTTACCGCGCCGGCCAACTGCGGCGCATTCGACACCTCGACCGGCCTCGACCTGAACGCCGACGCCGTAGACCCCGACGGCCACGTGGTCCGGGTCGACTACTATGCGGATGACGTCCTCGTGGGCTCGGTCGACAACCCCTCATCTTATCTGGAGGCCGGCAACGCCTACTGGTTTCATTGGGCCGGCATGTCCGCCGGCACTTATACCCTCACTGCCCGTGCCATAGACAACCGCGGCGCGGTCGCGACCTCCGAACCGGTCATCCTCACCATTGCCCCGGCCAATCAGCCGCCATCGGCATACCTCACTGCCCCGGCGAATGGCGCGGTTTTCGGGACCACCGAACCAATCTCCGTCTCGGCGGAAGCCCAGGACAGCGACGGCAGCATCGCCAAGGTGGAGTTCTACCGTGGTACAACGCTCATCGGCACCGACACCGCGCCACCTTACTCTGTCATTTGGAGCGGCGCCAAATCGGCCGGGCAATATGCGCTGTCGGCCCGCGCTACCGATAACCGCGGGGCGCTGACCGTATCGGCGGTCGTGTCCATTACCATCAGCGCCAACGCGCCGCCTACCGTCAGCCTCACCTCCCCAGCTAACGGCGCGAGCTTCACCGCACCAGCCACGATTAATCTCGCTGCCAACGCCGCCGACTCCGACGGCAGCATTGCACAGGTCGAGTTTTTCAGCGGCTCGACTCGGCTTGCCACGGTCACCACTGCACCCTATGCCTACACTTGGTCCGATGTGCCTGCCGGGAGCTACTCCCTGACAGCAAAAGCCACGGACAACCTCGGCGCGACGGCTACTTCCGCGGCGGCAAGCATCACGGTAGCCGCCCCACCGCCCAACACCCCGCCCACGGTGAGCCTCACCAGCCCGGCGGCGGGCGCCAGCTTCCAGGCACCGGCGACGATCACTCTCAACGCCAGCGCCGCCGATGTTGACGGCAACATCGCCAAGGTCGACTTCTACCAGGGTACGACGATCCTAAGCACAGCCACCAGCGCGCCTTACACGTTCAACTGGACCAATGTCGCTGCGGGCAGCTATACCCTTACCGCCGTGGCCACCGACAACCTGGGCGCAAGCACGACCTCGGCACCGGTGAGCATACTGGTGAATGCGCTCGGGCTCACTATCATGAGCCCCGCCGACGGCGCCACTGTTGCGGGAGATCACGTGACGGTGAGCGGCCGATTCCTCGCGCCCCTCCATTCCGGCATCAGCGTCAATGGCGTAGTAGCCACCCTTGTGGACGGTGATTTCTACGCCTATGACGTGCCGATTGCCACGGAGACTCAAACCCTCACCGCGACGTTAACGACGCTCGACGGACAGACGGTCAGCCAGTCGATCTCGGTCGCCGGCGCACCGGCGCCGGGCGTACTGATACATGCCGAGCCGCAGAGCGGCCTGTCGCCGCTCAAGGTGGATTTCAGCGTGACGAACAACACGGCGAGCCCGGTGCAGAAGGTGGAGGTCGATTGGGATGGAAACGGCACCATCGATTTCACCGCGAGCGTGAACTTCAACCTTACATATTCGACGCCGTGGACCTATCGGACGGCCGTCAAAGTGACATTGGAGGATGGTTCGGTCTTCACCCAGAGCTTCCCGATCGTGGTGCAGGATCCGGAGCAAACGGATCAAATGTTCCAGTCCCTGTGGACCGGCATGAACAGCGCCCTGATTGCCGGGGACAAGATAACGGCGCTGAACTATCTGAGTCCTCCGGCGCGAGCGAAGTACGGACCGGTGTTTGATGTGCTTATGCCGCATATGGCCGAAATCATCGGCAGCTATACCGAGCCCCAGTTAGGAAGCTATGCCGAAGGCATGGCTGAGTACGCGATCGGCCGCACGATCGATGGCGTGAACCACGTCTTCCTGATCTATTTCCTGCAAGATCCCAGCGGGATCTGGCGCCTGGATTCCATGTGAGGTAAAGCCCGATGAAAACCCTTTTCATGACCTGTCGCTTGCTTCTTGTCCTCACGTCGCTATCACTGCCGGCCTGCGCCAAGACCTATTCGGCCAAGCCGATTACCGCAACCGTGGTCGACGCCGAGACTTGGGAGCCGCTCGAAGGCGTTAATGTCGTGGCGGAGTGGATATTGCACTATCCCACTTGGCGGAGTGATGGCTCCCTGGAAGTTGCCGAAGCGGTGACCGATAAAAAAGGGCAGTTTCATATTCCCGGCTGGGGACCGAAAGCGGTTCCCAGTCATTTGCCGCATGGCACGAGACTGGGAAATATAGACCCAGGGCTTTACTTTTTTAAGAGTGGCTATCGGGTTCGCGCCCTAGACAACAGTCGTCGGCAGCCGGAACGGCTTCTGCCCAGGAACGACATCCCCGTGCGCTATTCCGACTGGGATGGCAAGCTCATCTGGCTGGAGAAGTTCAAGGGCAGCCTGCAAGACTACGCGAGCATGGTCAAGTCCGCTTCCGGTTTTCATTTCCAGGACTGCAAATGGGTGAAGTTCAGGCGGTGGCTGATGGCGATGTTCCGGGAAGCGGACAGGCTGAATGCGGCCGGAGTGAGCGGAGTGCGCAACAGCACCATCGATTACCGATGGTGGTCCTCAAGACGCGATAAGAACGAATGTGGCCGCTTAGAAGAAATCTTCTCGGAATATCTGAAATGAAACGGCAGACGATACCCGCTTTGGCCTTGGCGGCGCTGGTGAATGCTTGGCAGACACACGCGTATGAGATTCCGGCCCACGGCGAATTGTCGAGCGCAGCATCCGACAAATCCATGCTGGCCGACCAGTCCGTACTGCGGAATCTTGGGCTTGACGCCACCCAGAAATTTCCCGCGACCCAAGGTGACGATTCGGAGGAGTTCGTGAATTGTAAGCACGGTGAATCTTATCTGATAGGGGAACTCATCGCCTGTGGCGCCCAGTTCGAGGACGTGCCGAACGACCGCAGTACGAACCACTTCTTCGATCCGGCTCATAAATCAACGCTTTTTCCGGATGGCGCGCCGCTCACCGTTCTGCCATTTCCTACGGGGAGAGGATGGCGTTTGGATTTCATGTGAGGACTGGTCATGAAAAATTTCCTGCTTCCCATCTTGACTGCGCTGCTGTTGCCCCTGCAGGCCTGCGCGACGAAATACTCGACGGAGCCTATTCAGGCGCGGGTGGTCGACGCCGAAACGAAACAGCCGCTAGAAGACGTGAACGTGGTGGCGAACTGGCAACTGGAAGGGGGCCTTGAAGGCGGCACCAACCTGGGACAGATGATGGTGATGGAAACCGTCACGGACAGTGCCGGGCAATTCAGTTTCCCGGCCTGGGGGCCGAAGGCGATACCGAGCGGATATCCGTTGGAGTACCAGAACGCCCGGTTGAAAGATATGGATCCCCAATTGCTGTTGTTCAAAAGCGGCTATAAGTATCTAGCCCTCTATAACCGCAAGACAGCGGAGCAAATGCGCGGCAAAGGGCCTTCCGTCAGAACGTCCGATTGGAACGGGAAGACTATCGAGATGCGAAAGTTTAAGGGAAATCTTGAAGAATACGCGGGAGAGCTTTCTTATCTAAATATCCTCTTGGAGAATGTGGCGGTTCTTTATCCTACAGAGCTTCCTCAGAACCCCTGCAAATGGAAAAGAATTCCATTGGTGATACTGGCTACTGGCAAGCAAAATGAAGTCTTTAAGGCTAACCATATCCGTTTCCGGACTTTGGGGTTATATGACCGGTTGCTTTCGAACGAAAAGTACTATTCAGAAAAAGGGTGCGGATCGGTCAAGGCATTTTTCAGGGAGTATGAAAAATGGAGCTCAAATGGCGAATTTTTTCGAACCGGCACACTAACGGCCTACATATCCTGGATGGGACTTTATGAAACTTGGGCTTGCTGCCCCTACGGGCAAGATTTCCTCGATGAATGAGATAGCAAAATGAGCAAGTTCCGATTCCTGTTACTGGCGTTCGTGCTGATTTCTTTGCTGGGCTGCGGCGCGCCTTTCTACATCGCCGACCCGATCGAGGCGCGGGTGGTGGATGCCGAGACGAATCAGCCACTGGAAGGCGCGAACGTGGTAGCGAACTGGCAATTGGTGGTCGGCAGCCTCGATGGTGAGCGTGATAGAGGCCAGCTCGAAGTAAAGGAAACCGTCACGGACCAGGCCGGCCGCTTCCACTTCGAAGGCTTCACTAAGCTCAATCCGATGCTGTACGAACTGCGCGATCAAGACCCTCGAATCATCATCTTCAAGCCGGGCTACGAGTGGAAGATGATCACAAACAACTATCCAGGGGCTGGGACGAAAACGCCAGGCATTCATCGCAAATCGTGGGTGAGCGGGCGAACTATAAAGTTAGCGAAAGCGGATCCCGTTGTTACTCACACAATGATCAAGATTTTCTACGGTGGATTGTATTCATATTTGGTAGATATTGTGGAAGATTGCGAGTGGAAAAAAATACCGCTCATGATCTTGGCCATGGATGCTGAAAAAAAACGCCTCAAGGCAATTGATCCACAGGCCGATATTGAAGTTTGGTCAATTGGTCTCCTTGATCAATATAAAGGAAGATGCGGATCGGCGGATGAGTTTTTCAAGGAGTATGCCAAATGACAATAAAATCGTTCTTCTTTATATTTATAGCCGCTATATTGGCATGGGTGATTCCGGCCTGTGGATACGAAGTAGGGACGCATACGACAATGGCAGCTTATGCAGCACAAGATTCGATTCTAAGCAAACTTTCGACGCTAAAACAGCTTGGGCTGAAAGGCGTAGACCTCTACGATGAGAGCCAAAAATTCCCTAATTCAGACACGTTGTTAGGCTTTGGCGTTAGCAACCTGATGACCATTAGCGCACTGATACAGCATGGTGCCGCTTTCGAAGACAATCGCCGCGATATCCAGGCGCTCTATCACTTTTTTAATCCAGTAAATGGGCAAGGCTTGACGGTGGACGGCTGGATGCCGGGTGCGCCCTCTCCGAATTGGGCGTTGGAGGATATCCAGGATTTCAGCACGGACCAGCCGTTTTCTTACAAGAAAGGGCGGCAGTATTTTTATAACGCGCTGACCAAGCCTGACAAGGCGGAGCGGGGCAAGAACTGGGGCTTGACCTTCCAGACGCTGGGGCACGTTATCCACCATTTACAGCACATGGCCCAACCCCAGCATGTGCGCAACGAACCGCATTGCGATGGACTGATTTGCGCATTTCCCGGCTATTTCCTGGGCCTGTGGAATCCAAGCCTCTACGAGAAGTGGACGCTGAGAAATCCCCCGGCCAATATGTGGTTCACCACTTATGCTCCGGTATATTCCGCCGACGATACCGGCAATTTCACCACGCCGCGCCAGTTCTGGACAACTACTGAAGGAAACGGCACCGGGGGAAACGGCATCGCCGAATACACTAATCGAGGATTTTTTTCCTCCGGGACGCTTTTCAGCTCGGAGGCACTTCCTTCTCCGACATTGTCTTCCTTGATGAAGGGACAGCCCCTTGATGTCGTAACTGTGTGCGCAGAGGCCGAGGCGCAAGGGCGGCCTCCTTGCCCTCCCGCCATCTCGGGTGAGATTACCTTCTTTGCAAACACCGTCACAGATAGTCTCCGGCCCAGCGAAACCAGGGACAATCCACGGGCAGCGAGCTATTCGCTATTCGATCCAGAACTAGAAAAGAAAGGAGTGGCTCCTGTCTTTGCGCTGAACCGCTTTGACTTGGATTCTGCCCACGAGTTCCTCATCCCCCGCGCTGTCGCCTACTCCGCCGGCCTCATCAATTACTTCTTCCGGGGTAAGATGGAAATCTCCCTGCCCGACGAGGGCGTCTACGGCGTCGTGGATCACTCGGTCGAGAAAGCGAAGAACACGGACGGCTTCCGCAAGATCAAGCTTAAGTTGAGAAACGTCACGCCCGCCGTCACTGGAGTGGAACCCATGGGAGCGCCGGGCAAGCTCCAGGCCGTGGCCAAGTTTCACCGCAACAGCTGCTATCAGCCGGACCTGTCGGGGGAATACGGCGCCGAGGATGAAAATAATGCCAGGATTAACGACTGAAAACAGTGCCGCTCGGAGAACGAAGACATCGTCGTCTCGGAGGAGACCGACGTGCCCGCCGGCATCAATGCCGACGCGCAGCCGGTTACGTTCCTCTTCCCGACTCCCATCCCCATCAACGCCACGGACCTCTACCTGCAAGTCGTCTATCGCGGCCCGTTAGGGCAGGAGGAAGACGCGGTGGCGGTCGCCACCAAGGACATCGCCGAACCCGACTTCCAAATCGGCAGTTACAATACCATGGAGCAATATTTATGGGGAGGGTTGCCTTTTGGGTTATACCCTTTCAAGCAGTACTATTGTGACCAGATCCTCAAGGTCGATTATGATACCTGCAAGTACCGGTATCGATTCTCCGCTTACTTTCGTTTTGTACCCCCGACGAATTTCGATCCCGCCAACCCGGTTGAGACGTATGCCGCGACGGCAGCGATCGAAGGCGTTCTGGTGAGCCGGTATGGACGGCTCGCGGTGCTGACCGACCCAGGGTCTTTTTCCGCCTATTGGATGAAAATCTTTCCGGAAGGGTATCCGGCAGGGTCCACTCCGGATCTCAGTTCAGAACCCTCTCTTCATACGTATACATACACTGCGACAATCAACCAACTCGATCCGGAAACCAATACTATGGATTCCACCCCGTACCGCGAGAAACGGGGAATCTATGGCGCTCAGGCTATATACGAAACATTAAGCGACACTAACCTCTCCGAACCCCCACCGCTAATAAACCCGCTCGATCCCGTGCCTGCGCGGGTAAATTATTGATCCATGCGGGATCCCATTCATGAAACCCGGACTCGAGCCGCCCCTGATTACCCTGGTGCTCGCGCTACTCCCGCTATTCCACGACGCTGCCGGACGTGAAAATCGCAAATCCGGAAAAGCATTTTGCCGAGAAAAGCAGGTCGAGAAAGAGTTCGAGGCGAAGCGGAAAGCCCTGTATACAATCCAGAATGCCCTGCAAACCCTCAAGAACACCCAGCCCAACCAATACGTTGCCGATTATCAAAATTATCTGAAGAGCTTGGAGCGGCTCGCGCACGGAAAACGGGGCCAAAAAGATAAAGGGGGCAGACCCCTTTGTAAATTCGCGCGCGAGTACTTCTACCAGGCGCTCACCTCGCCGCCGTTGCCGGACCGGGAGGACAACTGAAGCAAGCTGTTTCAGACTTCGGGCGGCATCCGGCAGCCCGCTTCCGTGTGAAGGAGCGCCCATGGAACTACCCGGCATCATTTTGTACTTATATCTTCTTCTCACCGCACTATCGCTGCCGGCGTGCGCCAAGACCTATTCGGCCAAGCCGATTACCGCGACCGTGGTCGACGCCGAGACCTGGGAGCCCTTGGAGGGCGTCAACGTGGTGGCGGACTGGGTACTGTACGACCCTGCGTGGCGAAGTACCGGAGAGTTGGAAATAATAGAAGCGGTCACGGACGAGCAAGGTCAGTTCCATATCCCCGGCTGGGGACCGAAAGCGGTTCCCAGCCACTTGCCGTATGGCACGAGACTGGGAAACGAGGATCCAGCGCTGCAATTCTTCAAGGGTGGCTATCGGATTCGCGTCTTGGTCAATAGTCGGCAGCCGGAACGGCTCCGGCCCGAGAACGACATCCCCGTGCGCTATTCCGACTGGGACGGCAAGGTCATCAAGCTGGAAAAGTTCAAGGGCACTTTGGAGGATTACGGGAAATATATTCATGACCCAATGCAATATATGGGTAGTGGAATTCCCTGCCCAAGGAAAAAAATGCCGCGTTGATCAAGGAACGAGAACGTCTCGATAGCTTGGGTATCCATAACACCAATCTTCCTTCCCTACAGGCCATGGAAAACTACTTCAGCTTTGAAAATTGTGGTTCCGCCAGGGAATTCTTCCGGGAGTACCTGCAATGAGCAGACTAACTTCCAAGCTGTTGGGCGTGGCGTCGGCAACTATGGCGGGCGCATCGGCTTTCGCCTATGAAATGCCGACTCACCGTGTGCTATCTGAGCAGGCGGCAGCAAAGTCCAGACTGAGCCAACCCGATGTCCTGGCTGATCTGGGGCTCACCAAACCCATCACTGAT